>JAHDGZ010000027.1 GCA_020631605.1 bacterium | reverse complement strand
CTAGAGTCACAGCCTTCCAAGCTGTTGGTTGCGAGTTCGAGTCTCGTCTCCCGCTCCAGATGAATTCTTCCTCTTGAACAGAGGTTCAAATATGGGTTTAACCACTACGGTTAGGCTTTTTTTGTTATTCACAATTATGTTCGAAAAGAAGATTTCGGTGATTTTCCTTTTTTGAACAAATGACGCTTTTGCATAGTAGTCACCTGCACTGTTCATGATATCCATGAAGACTTCGAATTCGATGATGCTGTTCTTATCTTTGTTGTTGAGTGTTTCTCTCTCTTCTTCGATTGCTTTTACTCTTCCCTCTAATTCATTCTTGTGATCAAAATATACTTTTCTTTCAGCTTCATCTCCTTGTTTGAGATGTCATTTGGTTGTGATGAACTCAGTTAGTTGATCTTTCCAATGGTTGATACTTCTTGTGTGTTGTCTGAGAATTTCCCCATGTTCCTTCCTTTCTTGCGTGAGCCTTTCTTTCATCACTTTTAGGTACTCTTCGTAATGTTTTTTGCTTATTTTGAGACAGTCTAGTTTTTCTAAGATAGCGATTGCGATATCTTCTCACTTCACTGACAGTTTATAGTCTGGAGATTTTTTGTTCCCGACATTATAGATTATGTTTTTGAGTGTGACTATATCCTGGAGAGTTGCTGTAGGTTCTGTTTCTTGAAGTACTGTTAGTTTATCTCTGTATCTTTTTTTGCTTGGTAATCAAAAACTCAACAATTGTTTTTTTTTTGAGTGAATGAAACTTTTTGGAAGAATCTCTAATGGATTATTTTCTTCTTTGCTCTTTTGATATGACTGCCCTCATTTGTTTTTTCTCAACCTGTCTTCTAGGATATAGAATTCATCCTCGCTTATCATTGGTTTGAAGTAGGGGTTAGCCTCATTTTGATTGCTTTGGTTCTCTCAGAGACACAAAAGTCAGTAGTAAATGGGCTTTTTCCATAGTTTAGATACTCCTTGTTTGGATGCTTTAATCGTTCTGTTTTTATATTTGTATTCAAAACCTTGTTGATTCATTCGTTTTGCAATATCTTCATCAGATTTATATTCATATAGCTTCATGTGAAATGCTTGCTGAACAGTAGATCGGTTTTTGTTTGGTCTGTAATATCCTTCTCATTGTTCTCCGTCAGGTATTCTTTCGTATCATCGTTTCTTATGTCAGAGATTTTTTCCCCTTCAAACTGTTTCTTTATTTCCTCTGCCCACATTCTCTGCAATCGCATCAGAATATTGTTTAGCAAACACAAACCAGACTCCTAGCATCATTTTCCCAGAGGCAGTATCTTCAAAATGAAAGTTGGTATATTTTAGAGATACCTTTTCTTCATCTACAAAATTGATCAATTCTCCTCATTCTAGAATGTTTCTTGCTTGTCTATCGGGTGAGTAGCTAAGAATTCATTTGATTTCACCTTTATCAACCATTTTCATGATCTTTCTTCGTTTTGTTCTAACGTATGGTGTTTTTGCTGTTTTGGTTTCAGTTACAACAAAGAGATTTTTAACACTGTCGTAGATGTGTTTATCGTAGGGATCTGCATTCTGAATATCTAGTTTGTCTTTCTTTGTTTGAAAAATGTCAAAATCTTTTGGTCTGTTTGCTATTACAATTTCTCCATTGCTTGCATCCACAAAGTCCATGCAACGTTTGATTTGGTCAGGAATAGACTGCGCCTGTTTCTCTTCATCTACTGATGATTTTCTGCAATAAATTATATATTCCATTAGTAAGTTGTTGTTCGATAAAGACAATCTTTTGAACGCTTTATTCTATTTTATTTTTTTTATTGAACAAAAAAAGAGAATTATTCATCCTCTTTTTCATCGATTTCTTGACAGATAGCTATAAATGCAGCTAGTGCTTTACCGATTGTTTCGTAACTAGACATTAGTTTCGGTTGCTCGTTCTCCTCTATAGTAGGAGGTTAATGAACTACACCCGAGTAAAGATTCCTCTATGGTGAGAGGTTATACTATCCTAAGAATTTTGATTTCAATTAAAACTCCAATGTAAGTTTTTTTCTGCTAGTAATAGATATAAACTGTTTCTTTCCTTTGTGTTTTTTAAACCCTATATCTCCATTTTCTATTAGTTCGCTTAGTTTTTGGTATTTGTTAAGGTCATATTCACGTCATTGGATTGTTAGTGTTTTAGGAGTTTGGTCCTTATTGAATTCAATTTGCATTTTATTTACACTAAATAAGTATGGTGATATTTGCATAAATCTGAGAAGGTTTGCTGCCTCATATGTCATTGGACAATCATGTAATCAATCACTACGTCAATCTAGATCAAATACTTTAGATATTCGATTGTTGGCAGATATTGATATATATGGACCCTTTATTCCCATATATCATCTCATTTGGTTATGAAAAAAATTAGCAATAAATCATCCTTCTACTCAATAGAAGCAGACATTAACATTTAATCAATAATATAGCACTAGATAAATATATAATTCAATTAGATTGTTTTCCCTTCCTCAATCAAACTCTCTAATATATCTATTCTTAAATTTTATAATCATTGAGGCTAATTTTTTATTCTTTCAAACAATGCCGACCAATGAACTAAATAGGTGTAAGAGCAAATAATTGAATCAAGATAAGTACACTGTAGATCATTCAATTCTAATTTCTCAATGAAAGACTTCGTAGCTTAAAAGGTACTTAATGCTAGCATTGTTTTGAATATGATGTTCATTTTTTAAAAAGAGAGAGATATTTTCTTTTTTTTTCAAAAAATGATCACTTTCATATATCTCTAATACTCAACTTCCTAATAAGTAAAAAATATCTGTATTGTGTTTTCTGTTGAATTCTTGGAATGAATTATCTATGCTCAAAACTGAGTTATAGAAACTAAAATAATCTAATCAGATATTATCTATGTTTTTATATAAATTCAAATGGTATTGTTTCTCTAAAATCACATTTCTTGCAATTTATGTGCCAATTGCTATTATTATTCCAAGTATTATTTTTCAAAAATCATGAGAATAGTCAAAATCATCAGTTTATTACTCATCTATATGATTTCTAATACCCTTTTGGTGCATGCTTTTTCTATGCACTGAATGATGGATCATCATGAAACAACTATGGCTGAAAACAGTGATTGAGGATGTGGAGCAATGAAAAAAACGAATTCTGAATCTGATAAAGACTGTCTCATAAGATGTTTAGATACAGCACAAATAGATACTAACTACAATTCAATAGAAGAGAAGTGTTACTCTGTTTCCTTTGACTCTATCTTTAAAGAAGATCCCCAATGGTTCCAACCCTGAGAACCTCTTATATTTTTTGAGGATGTTTGATGGATTGCTAATGAATATATTTCAACATTACTTCATACCCATGTGACTAGTATTCGCATGTTAGATTAGACCGCTATTGTAGCTATTTTACCATAACTTTAGTAGTTATGTTATTTTTTACGTTTTATAATTACCTTATTACTCATGAAAAAATTACTAATCGGACTAACACTTATTGGATCTCTTTTTCTTTTCACAGCATGTGGTAACAAAGAAAAGCCTATGACAGAAGCTGAACAAGCTTCGCACTATGGTTTGACTATGGAAGAATACCAAGAGCAAAAAGAAGCAGCAGCTAGAATGGGAATGACTGTTGAAGAGCACTTGAAAGAAGGACACGGCGATATGGATGGTGATGACATGAACCATGGTGATATGGACATGTAGTGTTCATATTTTACTCTGTTTACAATTACCATGAAAAAAACAATCAAACGATGATGATTGTCAGTTTTGACTGTTGTTATGATTGCGTACGGAGCAACTCAACTTTTGGACTGATGATCAGCAGACAATGCTCCTGATTGATCTAATAAACCAGTCATAGTAGACACTCAACAGAATGCTGATAATCAAAAGAAAGAAAAGATTGATACATTGTTTCCAACATATAATGAAGACAGACAGCAACTAACTTTGATAGGGACAATGATCTCAAATGAAACAGCTAACGTCTATCCTCGTAGAAGTGGAATAATAAAGGATTTGTATGTCGATATCGGTGATAGTGTTTTTGCTGGTCAGAAAATATGACTTATGCTTCCTCCTGGAGTTGAGTGACAAAGTAGTGCTGCGATTTATGAAAAACAGGTAAAAGTGCAGGAAGCTAAGTCAAATCTATCGACTACTCAGTTGACTGCACAGGAAAAGGTGCAAGAAGCTATTAATAGTTTAAAGAACACTGAACAAACTGCTGCAGAAAAGATTAGGCAAGCAGAATTAGAACTAGAACTTGCTGGAGTTGGAGAAGGATCAGTGACAATGAATCAGGAGATGATTGATTCTCTTCAGACAGAGAAAGCGAATACGCAAGAAAAACTTCGTGTCATGATTGAAACTCATCAGAGAGTAAATCAATCACTTGATGATGACATGGAGCAACTCTTGCAACAGTCTGATATCATGTATGTTTCTATGATAGAAATGATGGAGCATATATTTATTTGAGAAGAACATAATAATGATAGACTTCTTGACCAAAATATAAACGACTGATACTGAGCAAGAAATCCGACAACACGTAATGAAGCAAAAACTGCTTATCGTCAACTTACTAATGCTTTGATAACTTATCATCAAAGTAAAGATCAATGAAATCGCGATACTCGTGTACAAGAAAGAATAGATTTTGCTAACGAAGTGAACGATGTTGCTGATAGTATGAGAGTGATGCTAGATTATTCACTTGACATTGATGGACTTACACAAGACTCTCTTAGTGAAAAGGAACAAAAATTGCTTGATGCTCAATCTATGCTAGTCATGAATGAAGAGAAATTGATCGATCTCATTAACAAAATGGCAACCACCCATGCTATGCAAAATTGAGAAGTAACTTCAATGGAAACCATGTTGGCTACTATTGATGCAAAGTTAGAAGCGTTAGGAGCTCAAATTATTACGGATATTGAAAAAAAACAGCAAAAATTAGCACTAACAAAAGCAGAACAACAAGCAATGATCCAGATGAAAGAAGATATGGTAGATTTGGCTCATGCAAACGAACAGTCAATGGTGCAAGCAAAACAAAACATGGTTAATATCACTGAATCTCAATTGAACAAAGAATATGCTGTCAGTAGCAATCAATATGTAGTATCACCTTTTGATGGTATTGTATCAAAGCGTATGGCAAATGTTGGTGATGTTGTTTCAATGTCGATGCCATTATATGAACTGGTAGACGTGCCTACTTCATTAGCTAAACAAGCTAAAAAAGAAATACAATTCTGATTGCCTGAAGAATATGCAGAGACACTAACCAAGGATGATGTTATTCAATACAGTGTTGCTAGTGACCCAGGGACAAAACAAGATGCTATAGTTACCCGTATTGCTCCTCAGGTTGATGATAAAACACGTACTATTACTGTCCAGGCTAAGGTGGATGATGAGGTATTGATCCCTCATCAAACTCGTGTAGATGTTCACCTACCACTGACAAACGCTAGTTTCTACCAAGTACCGACAAGTGCGTTGGTATACTCATGAGACAGTGTATATGTTGGAGTATTAGAAGGAGCCGACAAACTGAGGTTACTCAATATTTCGCTTGTTTCGGATGATGGAGAATATGCAGATATTCAGGGAGACATTGATTCCACTACAGAAGTAGTAAAGAACTATAAGTCTGCAAAGAAGTTTATAGATATGGCAAAAAGTAGCGAAGGTGAGTAGGGAAAGTAATATTCCCTATTTTTGCTACATATTACCATATTTATATATGTAAAATTACCTGATCAGTAATACTAGTTCAAGACGATAATCACACTTATGATAATCATGATGACAATTTGCGTGGACATTTGTTACAAATGTTGATAGTGTCCGATTCATTCTTTATGTTAAAATAATGATTAACAAACTAATAAAAAGCTTCTTGGAGAACAAGATGATTACATTTTTTGTCTTTGCAACATTGGTCTTGTGGTGAATATATGTGATCGCATACGAGACTCCTGTTGATGCTCTACCTGATTTGTCTGAAAACCAAGTGGTTGTGATGACGAGACGACCATGACAAAGCCCTATCAATGTCCAAGATCAGATCACTTACCCAATTACAGTGAATATGCAGTGACTTGCTGGGGTCTCGGATATCAGAGCTATGTCACAGTTGGGCATCTCGATGGTTACCGTTATTTTTGATGATGATGTAGACATCTATTTCGCGAGAGATCGTGTTAGTGAAAGGCTGAGTGTGATTGCCGACCAATTACCTAATATGGTCATGCCAATGTTATGACCCGACGCAACATGACTCGGGCAGGTAATGATGTATACATTAGAAAGTGAAGAACTTGATCTGACAGAACTTCGTAGTGTTCAAGATTTTTACGTTAAATACGACTTACAATCTATTGCTTGAGTTGCAGAGGTCGCAAGTATTGGTGGCTACGAACGTCGTTACCAAGTTGTTGTTGATCCACAAAAACTCCATCAGTATGGGACGACATTGTCTATGGTGATGATGGCTCTGCGTGGATCGAGTGACAACATCTCTGCGAACACCATAAACTCTGATGGGAGTGAGGTTGTTATCCAATGATTGGGTAATATTGACTCACTTGATGAGCTAGAGCATGGTGTGATTGGTATGAAAAAAGATGGAACTCCGTTACTTGTTCGCGATGTTGCAATGGTACGTGAATGAGGTGGTTTTCGTCGTGGGATACTGGCTGATGAGATGGGTGAGAAAGTAGGAGGTATTGTAGTGATTCGTTATGGAGAAAATCCATTAGAAATTATTGATGCGGTCAAAGCTAAGATGATGGAAATGGAGTCTTCGCTTCCTGCAGACGTCAGTATCGATATTTTCTATGATAGAACAGATTTGATCAATTGAGCTATTAACACTCTTTCGAGTGTGTTGATCCAGATGATCATCATCACAACTATCATACTAGGAATTTTTCTTCGACATCGATGAGCAACGTTAGCAACGGTGATTTCTCTCGTTGTTGGAATGATTCTAACCTTCATCTTTATGCGTCTATTCAACATACCATCAAATATTATGTCCTTGTGATGAATTGCAATCGCGATTGGGACGATGGTGGACGCTGCTATTGTTGTTACTGAAAATGCCTATCAGGCTATGGTGGGAAAAGAGAAGGTATCCTTGATGGAAAGAGTGAGAATTATCAAAAAATCTACATTGGAAGTGGGGAAACCTATCGCTTTTGCGGTTTTCATAATCATGTTGTCATTTATCCCTATTTTTAGTTTACAAGGTATGGAGGGGAAACTCTTTAGCCCCTTGGCTTGGACAAATATATTTGCTATGTTGGGTGCTTTGCTTGCTGCATTATTTTTGGTGCCAAGTGTCATGGTCTTTGTGATGAAGGGGAAAATGCGTGAAGACAGAGATCTTTTTGTTGTTCGCTTTTTTCAGAAACGATATGGGAAGTTGCTCACATTAGCTTTGAAGTGGAGAAAAGCAACGTTGGCACTTGTTGTCTGACTGCTGGTAGGAGGATTTGCTTTGGCATCGACTATTTGAACAGAGTTCATGCCACCTCTCGATGAATGATCCATCATGTATATGCCAATGACTGTGCCTGATGTATCTGAAGAAAAGGCATTGGAATTGTTGTTAGAAACAAATGACATACTTGCTGATATTCCTGAAGTGGAAGAAGTTGTTGGGAAAGCATGAAGAGCAGATACCGCAACAGATCCTGCACCTTTGGCTATGTTAGAGACATTCATTACTCTCAAACCGAAGAGTGAACGAAGGTCAGGAATGACTAAGGAGAAGCTCATCGCAGAGATGAATAGAAAGATCCGTATTGATAACTTATGGAACGGTTTCACACAGCCCATTATTGGTAGAATAGAAATGCTTTCTACTGGTTTGAAAGGTGATGTGGGTATTAAAATATTTGGAGATGATCCTGCAATTTTAGAAGAATATGCTGTCAAAGTGGAAAAAGCTATGGCATATGTTCCATGAGCAAATGGTGTTGTTGCTATTCGTACTGCATGACTACGTTACCTCAATATCGATATCCAAGACCACAAACTAGCATTGTATGGCGTGAAGAAGTCAGATGTCTTATCTTCTATAGCGGCATGAGTAGGTGGAATGCCTATGGCTACTACTATAGAATGAAGGGAAAGGTATACCATCGAAGTGAAGCTCAACCAAGAATATAGAAACAATATTGATGCAATCAGATCATTGATGGTAATGGGAGTGAATGGTTCACAAGTTACTCTCGATGCGATAGCAGACATTCGTGTAGAAGAATGACCAGCAACGATTGCTAGTGAAAATGGCATTATGAGATCTGCTGTACAGATGAATGTTGTGTGAGTAGACTTGGTTTCGTTTGTAGAAGATGCACAACAACATATTGCTGAGACCATTGAACTTCCAG
The DNA here is from genome assembly GCA_020631605.1 of bacterium. GTDB lineage: Bacteria > Patescibacteriota > Gracilibacteria > Absconditabacterales > Absconditicoccaceae > JAHDGZ01. Next base: position 8,664 of record JAHDGZ010000027.1, on the reverse strand, counting down.
CTGGTTATGCGTTAGAGTTTGCTGGATCATACAATAATCAGTTGAGAGCAAAGAAAACCTTATCAGTGGTTGTTCCTGTTGTGATACTGCTTATTTTGTTCATTCTCTATTTGACTTATAAAGACTGATGACTCGTTTCGATTGTCTGACTAAGTATTCCTTTTAGTATTGTTGGGGGAATCTTTGGCTTGTATTTTCGATGATTCAACTTTTCGGTCGCTGTATGGATAGGGTTGATTGTTCTCTTTGGAAATGCTGTAGAGACATGAGTAGTGATTATGGTGTACTTGGAAAATGCTTTCCGTGAACGTTTTGGACTACCTTTGTTGGAAGAAGAAGATGAATCTGAACGCCAAGCTTTGGCGATAACTCATGAAGGAATCTATGAAGCGATTAAGACTGGAGCAATGAGGAGATTACGCCCCATCTTGATGACTGCGTTTACCTCAATCATAGGATTGTTGCCAATGTTGATCTCAGCAGGAATAGGGTCAGAATTGCAAAAACCTTTGGCTGTTGTGGTGGTTACTGGTTTGATTACGTCTGTGTTTCTGACACTGATTGTGTTGCCAATTTTGTTTGCATATTTGAGGGAGAGAAGGGTTACTCTATAAGTGTTGTATAGTATTCATTGCATTGAAATAACCACCTACGGTTGTAGGTGGTTTTAGAGTAATGATTAACTGTTGTATATTTAATCTCTGTTTTTATGCATGCTTTTCCATTTATTATATCTTTTTCTGTTGTAACCTAATACTATTTCCAATTACCGCTAGATCACTCATTGCCATGGCAGCTCATTCAAATGCTGGGTTGAGTAGTATTCAAAGGGGCAAGTAAAAGGCTCATGCAGCTAATGGTATTCATACAATATTGTACGAAAATGCCCATAATAGATTTTGTACAATTGCACTATGAGTTAATTTACTGATTTTGATTGCTTTGAGTAATTTCGATATATCCCCATGAAGGAGTGTCATGTCTGATGACTCTATCGCTATGTCTGTTCCTGTGCTCATCGCTATTCAGACATCAGATTGTGCTAGTGCTGGTGCATCGTTGATGCCATCGCCGACCATTACGACAAAGTCATCATTTTTGACTGCTTGTTTGGTTCAATGATCATCTCCACAACATCAATCATTACAATCGTTAGTTTCAGATAGAGATATTTTTTTGCTAATTGACTGCACTAAATCAGCCTTGTCTTCTGGAGAAACTTCAGCATGTCGTTTGGTTATTCATAATTGCTTAGCAATTGATTTTACGACATTGGTATGGTCTCCACTAATGATAATGGCTTCTTTTCACTGTTTCTGTATCTCTTCAATCGTTGCAATTGCCTCAGGCTTAAGTGTGTCTGCTAATCATAGTATAGCCAAAATATTTTCTCCATCTACAAGGCAGATAGGTGTCATAGCTTGAGTGCTATACGATACAATGATATCGTTGTCTACTTTATATCAGTTCTTCTCGGCTCGTTTGGGACTCGCAATAGTGTAGGTAGTATCTCATATCACACCAGATACTCACGCACCTATGATAGTAGTAAAATCAACTACTTCAGGAGAATCTTCTATAGTATCTTTTAGATATTCAGTTACTGCATTAGCCAATGGGTGGTTTGCTTGTGATTCGATTGCATAGAGAATGCTCTTAATGTTGCTCTCCTCACCATAGTATTGCTCAGCAAGTACACGAGGTTTTCATTCGGTGAGTGTTCATGTCTTGTCAAATATGAAGCTTTTTGCTTTTCTTAGTTTGAGGAGACCTCTTGCATCTTTACAAAGTATTCAATTCTTTGCTAAATGACCGACTCCTGTGGTGACAGCCATGGGAGTTGCTAATCAAATTCCACAAGGGCAAGCTATAACTAATACTCCTATAAATGATGCAACTGCGATGCTGAGATATTTATCTCATACCCAAGCTTCTCAGAAAAAGAACCAAACCAGAGCTGCTCAGATAGCTATACAAAGAACCAATGGAATGAATCGCTTCATGATACGATCAACCAATGCTTGAATGGCTGGTCTTGATTGTTGAGCGACCGTTACCACATCTACAATCTTTGCAAGATATCATTCAGAACTTGTAGCTGTAATAGTAGCAACTAATGATCAGTTGATATTTACCGTTCATCAGATGAGTTGATCTCATTCTTGTTTTGTTATTGGAAGTGACTCTCCTGTGATCATTGATTCATCAACGTCAGCAGATCATGTTTTGATCACACAGTCTAGTGGTATCTTTTCTCCTGATTTGATACGGACACCATCTCCTGTGCGGAGTTCTTCTACATCCACTTCAATCTCCGATGAATCTGCATTGATGCGGATAGCTTTTTTTGCTTGAAGATTAAGTAGTGCTTTGATAGCTTGACCAGATTTTGTCATGGTACGGTGTTCTAAGTATTTTCACAATGAGATAAATCAGATAACAACTATTACTGCCTCATAATATACCATTGATGAATCTATGTATTTGGAGAATGGCTCGGAGAAGGAATCTACTACAAAACTATAGAGAAATGCCACTCATGTTCCTATTCAGACTAATGTATCCATACTGACAACTCAGTAGCGAAAGTACCTTCGTACTGCTTGGAGGTATTTTTGTCAAACAACAAAGAGCATTATTGTTGCACTTGCCAACAAAAAGTTACGAAAGAATTTGTGAAGTGGTTCTGGCATTGCTGCTCGCCACCCTTGTCCTGCACCGATCATCCAAAACATATCTATCAATCACATGATGACCAAGGGTATTGATATCATTAGATTACGATATTCGATGGATTTTGTAGATTCATTTGTATCTTTTGTCTCTCATTCTGATGGAATAACTAAGTTATATCATAACTTACCTAATTCTTTATTGATGTTTTCAGGAGTGACGATGTCCATATCATATTCGTACGTAACCACTCTATTTTCTACGTCGACATAACATGATGTTATTCATTGTATATTTAGAGACTTATTTTTTACAATACTGGCACATGAGACACAATCAATTCCCTGTATAGGGAAACTTTTTTTCATTATTTATGATGTGAATTAGTTAAAAAAGATTATTCTACAACTATGCTTCCATGTGGAGATCATGAATTACACATCAGCTTGTATGTGCCTGCCTCTACAGGGTTAAAAGCAAAAGTAATTGGTTGTCCTTGTCTTACAGGATGATTGGTGCCATCTGGAAGATTTATAAATGATTTACATCAGATTCAGTTCATTGATGGATTGATGGTGATTTCGTAACTACTACCTTTTTGAACTAATATGTCCTTTGGTTCTAACCTACTTCATAAGTGTGGTCGTGCTAATTGTTGTACTTGTGTTTGAACTTCTCACTGTGATATAACAGCTGATAGTGTTCACTGTGAAGCATTTCGTCAATTGGCAAACGTTATCAATCCAAATGCAATCAAAAGTCATGCAATCACCTTATTGAAGATTCTCATCTTTGCTTTGAAGTATCATGCACTTAGTCAGAGTCATAATAATAAAGGAATTGTTCATAATCAATATGCTCATAGCATTAATGCTCATTGTCGTGCTGAACCTGTTTGCATCGCAAATAGCTGCATACTCTGTGTAAATCAACAAGGCAAGAAAAATGTTAACGCTCACACTAGCAAAGCATATTTAGGTTCATTGAGCTTTTTAATAAGCTTTTCGGCTCATCAAGGAAGATGAAATCATCGTTTGGTGATACTTGGAACGATTCCAAAAATTTGTAATCAGATATATGCAAGAATGATTCATACAATCATCATCATGATTGCGTTTGTGGATTGAGAAATTTGAATCGTTTGACCTAGATGTCATAATAAGGCTCATCCTCAAACAAATGCCAACATCCTACCTATATGAAACAACCCTTGTACTTTGATTAGATGATACCAATTTTTATCCTCTAATGCTTCAATGTAACTCACGATAATTCATCATGTGACAGCTAGACAGCTTGATCCGCATGCTACTAGTCATACAAGAAATGCGACTCATAGTCACATTTCAGGTCAGTAATCTCCGATGTGTTGAGTCAAATCTATCTGTGTAGAAGCCCATAAGAGAGCAAGTATTCAACCTCAGATTACGAATTGCTTTAACCACTTTGCATTTTTGTTTTGAGAGGAAGAGCTTTTGAACTCATGTTCTTCTACCAGTGAGTAATCATTTTCACCAAGAATATTCTTGAGTTTTTGTAAATCGTTTTTTGATTTGTATTCGATAGTCATTTTTCATGTTTTGTGCGTTAGGGAGAGTACTTTTATTCTTGGTACAGCGTCCAAGGAGTCACGTAATACTGTTTCACAAGAGACACAGTCCATTCATTGGACATAGACAGTTTTTTTCATCGTTTGATATTGGCAAATAAAGTTATTTGTTGTTGTGTAAGTATCGTGTGCTAATAAATATAATAATAAACGCAACTAAGCATAAGAAAGGAATTGTAATAAATCATCCATATATGACATCGGTAGCAGCACATGATGCTTGATCTCATACTCAGCAGATTACCGATTTTATTTCGCTGTTAGACTTTATCATTTGAAATCGGTATTGATATCACTCTAGAATAATTCACAGTCATGATAGAGTTAGCACTGATATTGTGTCAAAGCTTTTTTTGATTATTCATGATCAAACAATAATTATGATTGGATACATCAATATCCTTGCAAATCGACACATTTCACAGGGAGTTAATCAATTGGATCTCAAAAAGAAATCTCATGTTTGTATGTTAATTACTGGGTCTCAATACCATCAGTAGTATAGTGATCAAAATGTTGCTATAACTGCTATTGAAAAAACAGTTCGGTACACTATTTTAGGCATTTTTTTGTTAATTAAGTAAACTGTATGAGCTACAATCGTTTAGTTTTTTTACGTTCTCAAGGGGTTGTTGATGAAGATTTGTAGATTTACCTATGATTGAGAAGCTACGGTCAATTTTAGTGTATTTTGTTTACTTGAGATATGTTGAGATAGGACCATCAAAAGAAGTTGCTGGGACAGCTCCTTTAATTAGGGTGTATTCTCCAGTATCATTATTAAATACAACATTACCTGGAGTCCCTGTTACTCACATTTTCCTACCAAATGCCATATGCTTATTTACTTTATCAGTAAATTCTCAGCTTGTTACACACGCTGCAATTGCATCAGCATCAAGACCTTCTTGTTCTGCTACTGTTTTTATACCAGCGGAATCTGGACGTCATGAGTAAGCAAAGAGTGCTTTTTTAAATGCAAAGAATCCTTCATCACCTCATATTTCACCAGCACATTCTGTTGCTTGAGCTGCTTCTGGAACAAAAATTGGGAATGCTGCATAAGCAATGTTTACGTCTTCCCCATATTTTTCTGATACAGAAGTAAGTGTTCCATCATTATTCAATCTCTTACAGTAACCACATTGAAAATCTGAGAATTCAACAATAGTTACTTTTGCATCAGGATTCCCTGCAATATGGAGGGTATCGTAGAATGTAGTAAGTTCATCTAAATCAATCTTTGTTGCTGCAGGAGCAGGTGCTGGAGTTGGCTGTGGACTTGGTGTTGGAGCTGCTGGAGCAGGATTATTTTTGAGTACATTATTTACTATCTGCGTTACATCAGACTTAGTTATGTTTTCTGATGACGAGAAGTTTCCTGTAAGTCATAAAATGAGTGTGGCTGCAACGAGAACAAGCGTTAATATTTGTGTTGTTTGATTATTCATGATAGCAAAAAAAGAAGAGTAAAACAAATTATGTTTGGTGTTAATACATATATAGCTAATTCTAGCCTTTGTTTTATTCTACTTTTTTAGTAATTCAGATATAATTCCATTGCCGTGGAGGATTGAAGGATATTTTGATAAGTTTCTTTTTTCTCGTTATTTCAGGAAAGGTATTTTGATTTATCTCTGGTTTTACCAAATATTCGATATTGTTGAATACTTTTTCCTCTGTTATTTTAGAGTCAGGGCTTTTTGCCTCACTAAATGAGGATAAACATTTATCTAGACAGTCTTTGTTTTCTGTATCACCTTCATCACAACATCAATGATCTACTTGTGATTCAACAGCTTCTACATGTTCCATAGCACAAAAACTATGTACGAGTGTGCTACTCGTAAATAGATATGCAACTATAAGAAATAATGAGATAGCTTTTTTAATCATTATCTATGATTCTAGTTTTCAATAAATTTTTATAGTCTAATTTTGCAACTATTTATTTATCTACCATACTACTTTAACAGACTTTTTGCAAGTTTGATGTTTTTTCTTTTGCTTATTAGTTTGACTTTTTTGTTTTTTTTTGTTTCTTCTCTTTCTATTTTTTCTTTTCCATATATAGGCTTTTTCTTATCTTTTTCTCTAAAGCAGTAATGTTATAAATAAGTCAAAAAATACCAATTATGCTTTATTTTTTATTTTGATATAATCATTTAGAGTTGTTATAAGTATATGTTTCTCAAATTAAAATTTGTGTTTTTTGAAACTCGCTAGATAAAAGATTTTTTTGATATTCTTGTTTTGGTATTTTTCGTCCTCTTAGGATTCAAGAGGTCGAGTAAAATCTGTATTGTTTTTTCTTTTGAAGAGAAATTAGTTCTACTAATTTTGGAATACTAAGGCTAGAGAATTTGACTGCATATTTGAAAGTTTCTCCTAAGCCTTTTCTGCTAAATTGATCATCAGATAAATCAATTTTCCTGATAGTAACACTAAAACTGTCTTTAGTGATTTTCTTTCGTTCATTTTGCATGTTTTTATTAGTTGTTGAACCTAAATAGCTGTCTTCATAAATTTCTATTTCTTCATCACTACATGCAACGATATGAATGTGTGGATGTCGACCATTTTTGCCATGAGTAACTTCTACGGATGATGCCATTCAGTTAAACTTAGCAAAGAAACTATTCTGGATACTTTCCTTCCTTTTTTTGTTTCTTACTTTTTGCATTAGTTGCTTCCTGTGTTTTATAACTCTGTCTAATAGATATTCTAGTGTATCAGTTTTTTTGTGTCTTATAGTAAGTGTCATATGGTACCAATTTTTTGTTCAAAGATTGTTGTGTTCAATTCCTCTGAGAAACGTTTGAATTTTCTTTATTGATCTCCTTGTTGCACAAGCTAAACAGAATTTATCGTATTTACAGAAATTCGCAGCGAATAGTTTACGTTTTCACTTTCAATAATTTATAAATCTCAATATGTTGCAACAATCCTTTACCCTTTGTGATCTATGTGGGTTATCTAATAACTCAGGATTATGTTTTGTTATATAATCAATTATCTCCTGTTTCTTCTTTTGACTCTTCTTCATCGTTCTAACAATAGAACGTGCTTCTTCTAAAGATGGTTGAGTAGTTACTATAGTATTGTGCATGGTTATTATAATAATAAATGGTTGCGAACGCTTTATTCATTATATCTAAATGTTCAGTACTCGTCTTCCTAATTAGTTATTTTTCTAATTGGTAGTAGGTACGCTGCTTATTTGTGAGTGTAGTGAGTAAGTTTGTATGATAATTAAATGTGTTTTTGTAGAACTGAAAAAGCCCTACTTTTTGCCTGTAGGGCATTGTGTTGAGGATATTTGTAGTATGTTCGAAATAGTTACTGCCTGCCGCTAATGTCATCAAACCATCCCTAAAGGGTGGTTTTTTGTTTAGAGAAAAAATAGCAGAAATGTGCTCTCGTCAGTATAATTGTTTAATGTGATTTTACTGTGTGTTAATGTGATGAACTGATTGTCTCCCTTGAGAAGTCTGAATCTAGATGACAAGCTAAAACAAGCTGAAAAGAACCTATCAGCCAATAAAGCCAAACTAGAGCATGCTCTTGCTGTCAAAAATAACTATCCTCATTTAGTTGTTGTATTGAAATGACTTGATTCGTTCATGAAAGAAATGGTAAAAAGTGATTGATCTCTTGGATGAAAAAATTCAATAGAAAGAATAACACTCCTCACGCAAATAGAAATGATGAGAAAAAACATTGCTGAACTTAGTCATGTTATAGAAAAATATCGATCAAAAGATGCTCTCATTCAAATTAATGAGTCACTAACTGAGGCAGAAACAAATGCGAAAAATGTTAGCATGAGAGAATTTTGATGAGATGCAAAGGTTGACGAATGGGTTGATATAAAAATTAAGTTGGAGGCCGTCATGGGGATTCTTGATATGCACGATGGAGATAGTCTTGAGTTTGGTAAAATTGACCATGTTATTGACAAAATGAGAGAAGAATTTGCCTTGAATCCTGAGACCATAGTAGCTCTAGAAGATACTGGAAGAGAGCTTTTTGGTGAACTCCAAAAACTAGAATCTAAGGACCTATTCAATCAATACTGAAATTATAAAGATAACACCTCAAAAGGATCAATAAGCACTAAAAATGATGATTCTTATGTTTGAGAAGAACAAGAAAATACAAAATATAAGAGGAAAAATAAAAGAAAAAAAGATAAGAAGAAAAAAAGAAAAGGGAAGAAGGACAAGTGGAAATAATTTTTATAATTTACAAATATTTTTTCTAACTCTAGAAGCACTTTTTGACAGTCTTTACTACTTCCAGTCACGAGCTAGTATGTGCTTCCCTCTTTTAAGAATTTTTTGTTTGGCTGTAACAATTCTTATTACACGTTGATCTACATC
>JAHDGZ010000026.1 GCA_020631605.1 bacterium | reverse complement strand
CAGCGAATCAAACATTCACGTCTATTACAGTAAAACCAATAAAGCTCTATTCTTCACACTTATCACAAGAGGGAAGGTGATTTTTCTTCCATTCAACCAATGTTCTGGAAGAAATACCATAGGTTTTGAGAACCTCTCTTGCATTAGCAGGACTATGACAATAGAGATCCACAACCTTCTGTTTAAATTCTGGTGAATACGTATCTCTTGCTCATCAAGTTGAAAATTGCTTATGACAGCTCACACATTTCCATCTTTGACCTCATGAAGTTAGTTTACCATTCTTACGAACGTCCTGAGAATCACAGTACAGACAATCTGCCATAGAAAAAAGAGAGTATATAAAGATGAACATATGCTAGTCATCAAAGAAAAAAACTCAAGTGTAAAACATCTACATCAGAAGAAAGAATCACTACCAAGAGCTACTGATTAAATATAAAAATCCTAATAAAAATAGTTGTAGAATGTTAACAACAGAAAAAAGACTCATTCGAGGATGTATAAGCTATACATCAGATGTAAATTTTCAATGTAAAACAAAGGTGAGTCATAAAAAAAGAAGAAACTAAAAAAGAGAATGAGTCAATATAAAAACTTGACTTATTTTTTTGAAAAAACAAAATATAGAAAATTTATGAACAATAGATAAAAATGAACACAGCATTCAATGAACCAATCATATCCTTAGAACAATCTGAAAAAGATTCAACAATCTACGACATACTTATTCACCACTGTGACGAGCTTGCTGAGGCATACAAAGCCATCGAGTTTGATATGCACTTCTACCCTGTAGAGCGTAAGATTAGAGAAACTAATTACACAGTGCGTCCATTTAAAGAATATGAATCTCAAAAAAATAAATTTCATAGTCCGTACAAAAAAATAAGAGACCCAATGGCCTGAATAAATGGTGTGTTAGCATCCATTGGTGTCGCAAGTGGAAGTATTTCTGGAGGAATTGAAAACATCTTAGGAGTAGAAGAAATGTTTACTGAGGCTGCAGCATTTTTTGCAGGATATAAATGACGACCTGAAATAGAGCCATTTATCACTAGTCGGAGTAGAAAATATCCAGTGAGGCGAAAAGAAATAGAATACAATTGGAAACTACAACTTTGATCTACACAAGTGAGATATGCGAACTATGTAAAACATCAAAGAAATCTTGTAGATACATTAATGCCAGAGTCATTTATGTATCAAAGTGATTGAGCAGATTTTTCATTAAAAATGAAATTTCTCAGTAAAGCAATAAGCTCAGTATTAAAAGACAATGATGTGTGAGAAAACAGCATCAATATAGGTACTATTGAATTCGACAATCTTGAGTCAGTCAAACAACTAAAAGATAAATGATACCAGCTAGGAGTGGTATTCAAGGGCACTCATAGAGAGGCACTTAGCACAAAAAATATACTACTAGAGCACTTAAGAAAAAGACTTTGATGACTAGTTAGTGTAAAAGATATTGTCAAACAAACGCTCTTTATGGGTCAAGATAAACAGCACATGTGAATCATCCTTCCAGGGGACAACACACCTACCTACAATCAGCTAGTAATAGGGCGCTCAGCAAATATAGCGAATAGATTGTTTATAAAATTACAGGAACAGTATGCTGAGTGAAATATTTTTGCAGAAAACAAACAAAGAAAATTACTAGATGACCAGCAAATGGCAACCGTCAACTATCAGTACTATACAACAACAAGCAGATAAAAAAGACATATTCTAACTCAATAAAAATTAAGGCAACACAAATCATATGAGAATTCTAGGTGTATCATATAAGCTTTCTTATTGAGTCTAAGAAATAAATAGCTACTGTCATCTATAAAGCTAAAAAACATCTAATCACAAAAAATGATATTTGTCCATAACAGTAAAATGATCAAAAACATAGTAAGTATAGGAGCAGGAACAGGTCAAGCTGCCATACTCAAAGGTCTAGTAAAAATAGAAGGAATCAACATTACCGCACTAGTCACCACTACTGATAATGGATGATCTAGTGCTCTCATCAGAAGTGCATTAAAGATTCCCTCTCCATGAGATGTGCGTAATGTAATAAATGCCATCAACCCAAAAGAAGGAATACTCTCAAAACTCCTTAACTACAGATTTAGTGAATGAGAGCTGAGCTGAGTGCATGTATGAAACCTCATAGTGTGAGCGTTATCAAGAATACAATGAAGTTACCAAGATTGAATTGAGGTACTCAATCAACTATTAAAACTTCCCGCACATATTCTACCTGTAAGTAACCACAATGCACAAATATGCGCAGAACTAGAAGATGGAACAGTACTAGAAGGAGAGCGACAAATCATAAAAAGAGAGAAAGACCAAGTAAAAGTTAAACGCTATTTTTTGAATAAGGAATATGAAGCAGTACAAGAATGAATTGAAGCATTAAAAAAAGCGGACATTATACTAATATGTCCATGAGTATTGGGAACAGGAATAATTTCAACACTCTTGTTTGCTGGAATAAAAGAGTCTATAAAAAATTCGTCTGCCAAACTTGTATATTTTGCTAACGCAATGACATATCCTAGTCAAACAGACAATTTCACACTTAGTGATCATATATCACTACTAGAAAAATACACTGGAAGAAAAATTGATGTAGCAATAGCCAACACGGGAATTCCACCAACAGACATCATAAACAACTACAAGAAAATTGGAGCTGAACTCGTCACTATTGATCAAGAAAATCTCACAGAGTACAACATCATTTCTGAAAACCTACTCATAGACTATGAGACTGACCACAAACATGGAGAATTGAATCGCTCTAAAGGAAAAAAAGACAAAGTTTGATTACACTACATCAGACATGATAGTGATCTTGTTGCCCATATTGTAGAAAAATTACTTTAATATACATGCTCACATGATAGATCTAAAGCAGGCACTTTCTGTATGAATAGACGCAGTTAGAGCAGCAGAAAAAATAACTTTAAGCTACTTCGGGCACAAAGACATTAAAGTAAAACAAAAAGAAAATGAGAACAAAATGAGTAAGCACTATATGTCTCCAGCTACCATAGCAGACATAGAGGCAGAACAAACAATAAGACAAACCATCAAATGAACATATCCAGAGCATTCTTTTTCAGGAGAAGAAAAAAGAGACGAAGGAAAGTCACCATATAGATGGATCATCGATCCCATTGATGGAACAAAGGCATACATGAGAGGGATGGACGACCGAGCAATCTTATTGGCATTAGAATTTGAAGGAACAATAGTAATGGGCATATCTCTTATGCCAACAATAAATGAACTAGTCTATGCGACACAAGGATGATGATGTTATATCAATAAGCAGCGCTGCCAAGTATCAACACGTGAGTTAAAGGAATCTTTCATTTCTCATGAAAGACAAAAGTATTTTATGCGTGCATCAATAGAAAAAAAACTCGTTAATCTACAATCTAACATTGCCTATTCAATAGGAAACAAAACTCCACGCATGTTTCACTACCTTTTGCAGTGAAAAATAGAATGAGTTATTGGTGTCCCATGAGTTAATTTTTACGACATAGCTCCCTATATAGTAATGATACAAGAGGCGTGATGAAAATTTACTACCTATGAAGGAAATGTCTTTAGCTGAGAAAAAGACAGTTTCATTGCTTCAAATGCAATCATTCACCAAGACTGCTTAAAGTTTTTTACAGAGGACAACAAAAAGCAGCAGTAATCTACTAGAACTCTACACGTACATCATGTAGCCATATCTTTTTCGGAAGACTTAACATGTAGACAATAACATCTGCCAAATCTTGTGGGTCAGTAAACTTTTCAACGGGAAAATCTTCTCCAGTTTTTTCAAACATACTAGTATTGGTTCATGCCTGATATACTCATGCAACTCTCACTGATGATCACTTCAGATCAGTTTTCAACACTTCAGTAAATCAACGTACTCAATACTTACTAGCTGTATACACAGACAGTCACTCCTGAGACGTCACTCATGCTCTTGATGAAATATTAACAATAGCAGCTTCCTCTTTTGCTTTCAATGATGGAAGAAAAAGACGTGTACAATGAATAAGTCATGTAAGATTAACATCTATCACTGAGTCAACAACAGATTCATCTATGGATTCCAGTGGTGAAAGTTTTTGTCGAATTCAAGCATTGTTGACCAACACATCTATTCATCATAAATCAGAAACTATTTTGGCTACAGTCTTTCCTAGTTCAGCCGTATCACTTACATCGCATGGATAGAAATATGCATCTGCTGCTCATACTTCTTTAGCAAGCTCACAAACAGCTTCTAGCTTTTCTGCATTTCTAGCAAGACAAACCACAACAGCATGCGTCGCAGCAAGCTTAAGGACGATCTCTTTTCCTATTCAGTCACTTGATCCAGTAACTACTACTACTTTGTTAGTTAAGTTCATACACATTTCTATGACATAAAGAATAGAGGAAACTTAGTCGTTTACGAATCAATTACTACCTATTGTGCAGCAAAATGAAATCTCGGAAAGTCAACAGAGTGAAGATAGCTATCATCATCAAACAAGACAAGATACGCAACACCTAGTTTCTGGGCATAACTTTCAATATGCTCTACTCAACAAACAAACAAAGTCGTACTAGCTATATCTGCCCAACATGCTGTTTTATGATAAGCATAAACTGCAACAATATCTGACTTACTAGGTTGTTGATTGCGCGGATTGATAAGGTGATGATTATGTCACCACTGTCTTTCCAATCATGAGGAACAAGTGATTGCTCATTTTTCCAAGACTATTTCTCAAAAAAATATGTCCTTTTTTAGTGGATGAACAAGTGCAATTTTTCACAACAAAGAAGCATCATCTTGTTGGATACGGATATCTCATCCTCACGAAATCATTCGTGTATCTATTCAATGAGAAAGTAGGTATCACGAAATTTTATCGACTAAAAATCATTTACCATATCACCCAAGATCAAACGAAGAATTACTTCATAGGGTAAAAGTGTCTCCTGTTTGTGTGAGCATTTCTTCATACGGCACATAACCTGTTCAGTTGTACTGAAAAGAATAGTCTTTATCATAGCCAAGTCTCTCTAATACAACTCAAACAAAGGGTGAAAAAAAACCATCTGTTTTTGTGTGCGCCTCCAATCAGATGTCTAGAAGACCAGAAAACTCTTTAGTGGGATTCAGAATAGTTTTTGTTTGATTGAAAACAGAAAGCAATGAAGTCTCCTTAAACCTAGAATAATCATCATCAAATTGTTCAATCATATCTATGATGTTAGATTCATGTTCTCTATCTGATCCTTCGTAGACTATCTGCCATGTAGTTCACAGTCACTCTCACTCCCAACGAACAGTCTCCATGCTATTGTGTTTGGTTAAACTGTTCTTGTATATTTTCAATAGCGTCATTGAATGCCCATGATGTAGTTGATGCAACGCTTAAGAAAACGTCACTACTCTCTTCCAATGTCTTTCATTCAACCAATCAATTGATTGCTCATGCAAACTGGGCCTGATGTCTCGCAGATTTTGGAGAAGTAGATATCTGATCTATATCAAGATCAGTGATAATATCATCTTCCATAGTTAGCGTTACTGTCAAATGAGCAGGATGCGCTGCAACACTATCTCATTTCTTGGCTGCATAAATAATTTCTGGTGCTGAAAAAGTACGAACTACTGGATTATTATCGACTGGGAGCTCTGGCTCTAATACCTCTTCTACTTTTTCAACCTGTTGTAGTTGTGGTTCTACCTCCTCTGATGCTACAGGCTTCTGGATAGGTTGTGGCTCTTGGTTTGCCTCTATCACCACTTCATTTTTCTGAATTACAGTATTTACATCTTCTGGTATATCAGATTGTCCACATCAAACAAGACTCAATGAGACAACTAAAGAAATAAGAACAACATACATTTTTTTGTGATTCATTGTTTAAGCAATACTACATAGTAAAAGGTTCATAATCTATTCTTTTGGGATCAACTCATAAGCCAACCAACATTTCTGTCACAGACATAATGATGGCACCTCATCCACACAGATAGAAATGGGCTGAGTCAAGTCGGGCTCACAACTGCTCTTCCAGGATACTAGATGATATTCTTGTATCCACTATATCATTAGGAGCAATACTTTTTTGTTCACGAGACAGTATATTGACACAATTAGCTTCTAAATATCATTCTAGCTCCTCACCATAGACAGCATCAGATTTGTACTTGTTCAAATAGAACAACTTCATCTCTTTGGTTGCAGCATAATTAGATATGATTTGATAGAATGGTGTAATTCATATTCATGCCGCAATACAAACAACAGGTGTAGATTGGTCAGGAATAGTATCCAAGAAGACACCATATGGTCAATCAACAAAAACGGATTCACCATCTTTTAGCTCAGTGAGTGACTGAGTAAATTGACCATAAACTTTGTATGCAATCCTCATCAGACTACTTTCCTGGTCATAGGACAGAATAGTAAAAGGATGAGATTCTCATCAAGCGCGTGCCTGAAGATAAACAAACTGACCATCTCTATACGGCAACTGCTGAGGGATAGACAGCTGAAGTTCAAAAACATCATGCGTCTTTTGAGTATGAGCAAGCACTTTGCTCGTTGTTTTGAGATAACCATACTGGTAAGCAATTCTTGCTATCATTGCAGCAAGTAGCACCACTCCTATGATAATCCAAAAGATACGAACTGCTGGGATTTCAGCAATCATGGTTCATGTAAACCATCAATGCAACCACACACCTATAAATGCAGGATAGGACAACAAATGAATCCAGTGTCGTGATCTATATGACAACATCTTCCTAGAAACAACACTAGTAATCAGCACAATGAGAATAAGGTCAAAAGCTATCTTTCCAACACTAATTCGTCCATCAAATGAAGTAGAAAAATCAAGACTAAAGACATAAAGTCGTCATGTCCCATAAGCTATTACTGCAGCAATTGGATGGAAGATGAGAGACATCATTGTTCAAATACCCAACCACTTATGGAAAGAATTAATTCGAAAAAAATCTTTGATCCATCGACCAAAAGCTGGTCTGATCCCCAACAATACCTGCCAAGTCATAACAACCATTCACAACAAACCAGAAACTCCCATAATATAGTACCATGCAGCATCATAACTTAATCGATCTATGGATTGAGGACCACTAAAAGCGAGCATCAACAAGATTGATCAAAGAAGCACAGCAAGAAAAGTATATTTGCGAAAGTTTGTCATTGCCTACAAGAAATTTACATAAGAGAAGAAAGATGATAACCTATAACCTTAAATCAATCTTAAAGAAAAATTTACATCGAATCTACAGATATACAACCTCTTAAGCAAGTATAGTTTCCAACAATTTTGTTTTACTTGCATATGTGTTTCCCTCTTTTTCCAACATCTGATAGCCATCACCATGAGAAAAGAGAGAGAGATTTTGACCCTCCAATCCAGTGATAAAGACTTTTTTTCATTGCTGAATATATTCCTGAATAACAATATCTATTTCTTCTGCTGCATCATTGTCTATGACACAAGTGTATCAAAATCATAGGATAATCGTATGTGGCTTTTGCAGTTTTCTGAGGAGAAGAGTATGATTATCAGCATTTAGATAGTTCAGTTCTCACTCAAGTTTAATCAATATCATATCGTCTTCATGTTGTTTTCTTGTATAAGTTACTAATTTTGTTTTGTTGATATGATGTCCGTCACGAAAAACATTAGCCACCAAGTCTCCTTTCATAGCTCTCATTACAACTATCATGAGTGCTGTCGTTGTACCTATTAAGATACCCAACATGGGATCTCGTAAATAGGAAATAACTCATACGATGGCAATGATAATGATCGAACTTTTTTCAGTGTTTCGGAGCTTATTATACAATGACACATTGAACATCCCTAGCGCGATATCTACTAGAACTCAAGCAATCACTGCAAAAGGCAAAAACTGAAGAGCATTACTAAACAAAAAAGCTGCGAAAACAGCAGTAAAGATACCTATCAGAGCACCAGATCGTTTGTTAGTTGCTCACATATCAATATTCAACGTAGTTCTAGGGACCAAGGCACTAACAGGCATTCATCAGACCAATCAGGTAACAATATTGGTGAGTCCTAATCAATAGACTTCACGTTGTGATGAAAACTGTTTACGTGTTTGTTTTGTAGCAATTTTAGCTGAAATCAAAGTTTCTAAAAGTGCAATCACAGCAACTCAAACAGAGGCAGTAATCAAAGTCTGTAGCAATACTGCATTATCTAGAAGCGAAACGTATGAACTAAGATTTTGTCATTGGAATAAGGAAAATCAGATCTCACCATAGATATCAATAAGCTTATCAATTCACAAAGCACCACTAAACGAGTCATAACGACCTACCAAAACTCACAGAATAGCCACAACAATAATTCCTGGCATCTGAGGAAATTTGCGTCTACAAAACTGTAACACAAACAAACTAACAGCAAAAAGAACAACAGTGATTCGATTTGTTTCTGTTAGTCTTCACAATGCTTCTAATGCACTATAGTCCAAACTTACTCACAAAATTGCTGGTATCTGTTGAATACCAATGATCAACGCAATTCCCAAGAGGAATCACTGCAGAACAGCTCATGGTATGATATTAAGGTAGTTGGAAAGACGTAAAGCTCAAACAATCAACATAATCAATCATGCCAATATTGCCATGAGTGGAAAAAACTGGACTCAATGCTCCAATGCTATCGGAAGCAATATTCCTGCCAATGCTCACGCTGGTCAATAAGCATTGTGTGGACTACTACAAAAAATCGCAGCCATCACTCATGCCCACACACCAGAGAGCAATCACATGATCGGGGTTCATCAGCAGACAATGGCTAAGGATATAGCCATAGGGACACTAACCAAGGCTACGGCAAATCATGATTTCAGATTTGGTCCTATGTGTTGTAGATAGTTATTCATCGGCATGCATCTGAAGAAGTATAAAATAGTAATTACAAAAAAGAAATCACCTCAAGAAGAGGAGAATTCATCGTATAGTAGAGTCTGTCACGTAACTAGCTAAACTGCAAAGGAACGATAATGTAGCTAATTATAAAGATAAATCAATATGATATCTTTAGATCATCACAGTAGTCGAATAAACAAGAAAAAGCATAAAAATAGAGGTGATTGACAAAGCAAAAGAAAGAAGTATAAAAACATTACTGCATATGCAGTAACTAAAATCAAAGAAAGTAAAAAAAAACAGAAAGTTCAAAAACAAGAGATCTTTGGTAGTGTATTTCTTTTAGCTGGTAAATTTCTTCTAGCTGCGATGAACCCATTGGGATGGCTATGCAACATTATTGGTTACTCATTTGTATGGGATTTTAATAGAAGAAAAAAAGACATGGAAGTTCTTGTTGCACTCGTAACCGGACTCATCTGTCTTTCCTTCTATGGAGCATACAAGTGGAGGCAACAAATCGAAGGGATATTTCTTTTTGATAAAATTGTTCTCACGGTGACATTAGCTTTTTGTATATGGCTAGCATATAAGAAATTCCAAAGCAAGAGACCTCTCTGGCTGCCTCAAATCATTGGATCAGTATCTTCAATCATAGGATTTACATCCATTGGAATTGGTCACATAGAGGGTTGGTATTGTATGGTACTAGGTCACAGCTGCATTGGATACACATATTACCGAAAAGATTCTACAATTTTTGTTGCCTTACAGGCAATTTCTTGGATTATTGCTGCTTGTGCCTCACAAGGCATCAGTCTGATTCATACAATTATAGATCTATTTTGATCGGAACAGGTTAATCATACTGTTCCTTTCTTTTTTCCAAAAAAAAAACAGACATCAAAGCCTGTTTCTACAAGTACCTGTTTAGTCAAGATTGTGCGGTCAAGTCACAGTCTCGTCTTTGTATACATACATTTTTTCTTTTGTTTTATACCTTTGTCAGGTAACATAGTAGACGATTTATCGTATGCTTTGTGACGAGTATAGAGTTTTTTTTAATAAAAAAATAGACCTGTCTAGGACGGATAATCCTGACAGGCTATTTAAATGTCTTTTTAGAATCTATAGCAATGAATAGTTATTCAATACATCCCAAGTCTACTTGGGATTCATAATCACTAACAGGGATACAATTTCCTGAATACACAGATGAGGGTTGGTATCTCATGAGATTTGGATCACGTAAGCTTTTTTCTACAAAAGCCACAAGATCATCAACTTCACCATTATCCAGACCAAGAGGAACAAATGCTGTTGCAATTTGTGACTCCGGCACTCTCTTATTCTCTGGTATCCCAGCTACTTTGTAAAGAACAACCGATCTAATGGTAGCATGTGATGCTCCATGGAAAAGATGAGGATTATCAGACAAGTTGTACAACTGTGGCACTTTAAACTTATACATATCATCCTGTTTTCCAGTAAAACCACCTCTACCTAGACGTGCTTTGTCAAAGTCAGCTTGTCCACCATGAACAATTCCAGCTATGGGATAGTCCTCAAGATCATTTGTGCCCAAAGCATAAAAGGCCATAGAGTTCAAAGCAGGACCAGAGTGACAATCGACACAACCAGCTTTTCCTAAGAAAAGAATTGCTCCACGTTTTTCCTGGTCGGTCATAACGGTCTTATCTCCTCCCAAATAGAGTTGCCAAGGTGCCTGATTAGCTACCACAGTTCTTTCATACGCGGCAATAGCCAAACCAGCATACTCGTTACTAAAAAGCAACTCTATAGACACAGTAGGGAATGCTTCTTTAAACAAAGATCCATACTTATCCGTAAAGAGTGAGCCTTTTACTTCCATTCGATGAATCTTAAGACCCTGTATGGCTTGAGCCTCAGTTCCCTCATACCCTAAATGATTAATTGCCATAGGCGATCCTTCAACCCAAAGATGTTCAGTACCAATATTCAAGTGGGTTGCTCCAAACTGACCATTCCACAATTGATTGGGCTGCCATGCTGCATGCATGGAAGTGGGAGTTCCGACAAATTGAAGATCAGCCAATGAAGGCACCAAGTAAGGATCAACAAGTCGTGCTTCACCATTTTTTCCAAAACCTAATCCACCTTCTCCAATACCTTGTGGGATACCAGCCTTAAAACCAGCACCAGCAAAATGACAACTTGCACAAGAATAAGTTTCTGAAAGATAGGGAACTTTACCAATGGTTCCCAGTCCTGTATCATGAAACAACAACTTACCAAGCTTTACCTTGGCCGGAGTTATTGGATTATTTGGATCTTGAGGAACAGAGGCATAGTCACCTGGTTTTGGTAGGGTGAAGTGAGAGACTCCACCATTTACAGCTAAAGCTGCATGCAACTCCTTGTCTACACTATTCTCTGTAGTATAGCTAGATAATGTTCCAGCAACAAAGACAAAAGCCACAATTGTGCTAATAATTAACGTTTTCGTACGCATAAACAGTTTTATTTACTATTTCGATGATTAATAATTTTTATTTCTCAGAGCATGCATTATAGCACTGTAAACAAGAAAAACAATAGCATATTGACTTATCGAAAAAAAGAATTAGTCTAAAAATTCTTTGCCAAAATAATTTCTATGAGAAAAGCATCATCATATATAAACAAGGACACAATAATCAATCTCTTTACAACAACTTGTTTAGTTGCACTTTTTGCTGTTTTTACGCAAAAAATTTCCTCTCAATGAACATCAACAACACAAGAAAATACTACAACACCAAAAGCAGAAGAAAACAACAAAGAAAAAGAATGTAGAGAGTTTGCTGAGAAAGTAACACTGCAAGAATCATCATGAATCAGTTTCTATTTTCCTATGTATCACAAGACGATTGGTACAAAATATGGAGCATCTAGCAACAAAGAAGGTGTAACCAAAGTATTTGAGACGATGAAAGAAAACAATGTCTCATCATCTAGAACACGGCTGACCATAGCGCCACAAAAACCACAAGAGCCAAAACATATAGATAAGTACAACTACCTATGATTTGACAAAAATCCAACATGCAATGAAATCTCTACATTTGATAGAGCACAAGCAGATCTGGGCTATATTCTCGAAACAGCACATACAAACAACATCTCTCAGTCACTCGTACTACATAATTTTGATCTAGCAAAAAAGAGCGAAGGTTTCTCAGAAATTTTCTTAGACAATGAGGCTCAAAAAAGATTTATACAAAATGATAAGGAGTTACTTCTAAGTGTTCTGTCTGACTATATTAAACAATGAAAATATGAGATAATCAAAAACATCATGAGTATAGAATTTATGAACGAGCCTGACAATGCATGGAAAATGCATGGGATTAAAAAAGAAAAAGTGTTACAACTGATTCAAGCAGGAACAACAATGATTAGAGAAGTAGAACTAGAATTAAGGAAAAAAAGTGACCAAAACATAAGTCTACCCACTGTCATTTCAAGTTGTAAAGTAGAAAACCTACCTATATTTATTCAGTATGTATGAGTCGAAGAAAACGATTTCGTAGATATCCACTATTATTATGAACCATTCCAAAACAACATACGATCTTCACAAGATGAGTTGCTTTCTTTGATCCCACCAGAAGTTAACATCAGATTCGGAGAGTTACCATCACATAACAAAAGTGGTGAGAATCTATTTCAAAAATGAGTCGATATCTCAAAACAATACTGCAAAGAAGCAGGTATTGCGTGATGTTACTTCTGGTATGATGATTGGGAGAAGGTATACGATCAACGATGTTTTGTCACAGACAGAAAAGACTCTAGAGAGAAAAAAAAGAATAGGTTCAGCGTCAATTTAAGTGACTACAACTCTATTAAGCGATAACATAGAGAGTAAAAAAGGACATTTCCCAAAAAAGAGAATAAAAAAGATATTTGTCAAAGCATATCATAACGTAAAGGTATTTTTAGTAGGTGACGTTATGTAAATAATATGTACATTACGTACTTTTGTCATAGTATTCGAGAGCTTGTTTCGGCTTTTGTCCGTAACTATTTTATTATTTTTACAACCTATATTCAGAATGAAAAGGTTTCTGTATGCGCTACTAGCAATTATTATTTTATGATGAGGAGCAATCTGGATTAGCAACTCAACATCATGAAGCGACGAATGATGAACTTTTTTCTCTAATCTTTTTGGATCAGATGAAAACACAGCAAATGATGATGGAGATATGTGAGATGATGACATGATGATTGAAGATTTAGTTATCTGTCCTGAGTGACAAATAGCGACTGAAGATCCAATGACTGGAGAAAGCATCTGTATCGAAGCTGAACCAGTTGATACTCAATGCCTATGATTAGATGGAGAAGCATATGACCAGGGCGAGGAGGAAATTCGTTTCAAAGTAGCTTATAAAACAGATGAAGACCTTAATCCTGAATGTGAAACACTAGTATTCACTTGTACTGATAGCGAATTTCAATCAGAAGAAGAATGATCAGATATGTATGATCGTGCAGAATGTGTAATCATAGATGAAACGGACGAAGATTTTGTTACATGTGAGTTTGAGAACAGACTCTATGTACCTGGTGAAACTAGATACCAGTATGTAGAAGATGTAGAAAGTGCAGACCAAGATTGTATCTATATAGGAATTTTCTGTGGATGAGATGGTGAGTGGTTCACAAACTTTGACCTAGATGAGTATGAGTTTCAAGAATGTAGCTTTGAAGAACAACTAGACTCAGAATTCATGGATGAAAACAGGGACGAGCTAGTAGAGCTTGGTTACCTAGAAATGACCGAAGAAGGTGAGTATGTGCAAACATGATTAACTCCTGGAGATCTTGTAACATCAGGGACATCTTGTATTACTCCATGGGAAGAAACTGTTGAACATGGAAAACAAGTGCTTTCTTTCAGAGATCTTGTACAACCATTTGATGAAGAGTGTCATATCATGACCAGTGAGTGTATCAATGGTGAATGGTTACCAGAAAGAGAAAGAGCAAATATATATGATTACCCAACTTGTAAGATCAATCCACCAGCAAATTGCCAAATAGGAAACTATAGCATCTACCACAACGGAGAAAAAGAATTATTTGCTACCGGTAAATATGTTGAAGGTAAGCGAGAGTGTTCATCACAAACAAGAAATTGTCGAGATGGTGAATTAGATGGTGATGAAGAATATGTATATCTAGGTTGTACAGCACCAGCTGCACCTACACCAAAAGCTACCGTACCAGTTGCTCCAGTGGTTGCATCTGATCCAGATTGCCCAAATCCATATGTTGGAGGTGGAAGCAAATGGAAATCAGATCAAACAGGAGTTGGTTATACTGAGAGCTCAGTGTCATGGTTAGGATCATGTGAATCAGTGCCACTTGTTTGTAAGCATGGTACCATAAGAATCGGAAATACTGTAGACTACGGGCTTACAATAGGAAGAGATTATCATACTAATTGTGTAAAAGGAACACCAAACTCATGTAACTTCAACTGGTTAGATGCAGCAGACCAATCAATACCTCACACATCATTCGTAACATACTATACTGTTGATTCAGTGCCATTTGGTTCATCTTGTGACCCAAAACTAGTAGTTGATGGAACACAATGTAACGACGGAAAATTCACTGTTGTAAACAAATGATATAAAACATGTGAAGTAAGTTGACCAGCTGCTTGTACATTTGACTATATTGACGCAGGAGACATAAGTATTGCTCACGAGTGATCTAAAGCATATTACACAACAAGCTCAGTTCCGTTTGGACAAAAATGTGAAGAGAGAGTGGCAGCAACTACTTGTACTAATGGTAGCTTGACTGTGACACAAGGATACAAAAACTGTGTTGAACAATGACCAGCTGCTTGTACATTTGACTACTTAGATAGATCTGACACTACAGTAAATCATACAGATACAGAAACATTCTACACAAGATCTAGTGTGCCATTTGGAGAAAGTTGTAGTAGTTACCGTAGCACAACAACTTGTACTAACGGTAGTCTTTCTATAGGACAAGGATATGCTAACTGTGTAGAAGAAGAACCAGTTTCATGTTCTACTCCTTGTGCGTGAACGATAGCTCATGGACAAACAGTACAAACATACCAAAGCTCTAGTGTGTCTTACAACTCAACATGTAGCACAATTACAAGCACATGTACAAATGGAAGACTCTTCCCAGCAGCAGGTACTGCTTGTAGTTGTCAAGTAAGACAACCTGAAAGCTGTACATCTAGCTGTGGTACTATCCCACATGGATCAAGTGTTACAACATACCCTTCTTCTAGTGTATGATATACATCTACATGTAGCGCAACTGTTAGCACATGTACAGATGGTAGCCTTTTCCCTGCAGCAGGTAATGCATGTAGTTGTCAAGTACAGCAACCTAAAAATTGTGCTAATGGAATGTTCCATGGACAAACCATTACGAGATACAATGAATCTGGATGTAATGGAAATCAAAACGGAGATAACCTAGATGGTTGAAGTAATTCAAACTGCCAATGTGTTCACTGATCAATAACATGTAGCGATTGAGTAACAACACAAACTCCAAACTACCCTGGTGATGGATATCCACAAGGTACTTGCCAATAAAAAAACAATAGATACATATATGAAGTAAAGCTGCCTTTAGGGCAGCTTTTCTTTCAACAGTTTTTGTCTCATAGAGTATAGTTTCTTGATATGCACAAATACAGACAACTCATTCCACTCACTATTATTATCATATTTTTCTGATTTATCTATTGGCTCCTCTTTTCACAAATGCCAAAGTTTGATAGACAAGAGATTTTTTCGATGCCAAAATCTAGTAGTATTCTAGATAGTAGTGGAAATGAATTGTTTAGATTTTATGATGAAGATAGAAGATGGGTAAACTATGAAAACATTTCTCCACACATGATAAATGCAATCATTGTAACAGAAGATAGAAATTTTCGAACAAACAACTGAATAGACAACAAAGCTATAGCTAGAGCCGCAATCAACAATATTGGCAAGGCAATTGGTAATGATGCACAACTACAATGAGCATCAACGATAACTCAACAACTGGTCAAAAACATCTTCCTCACTAACAAAAAAACCCTCAAAAGAAAAATTCAGGAAACAATTTTGGCACAAAAACTAACGAGGACTGAAATCAATCTAGCAGATGGTGAAAGCAGAAAAGAAAAAGAAGTAAATGCAAAAAAATCAATAATCAGCATGTACTTAAACTATGTCTTTTTCTGAAATAAATCCTATGGGATAGAGTCTGCTTCACAAAATTTCTTCAAGAAAAAAGCAAGCAATCTATCTATATTAGAAAGTAGTATACTAGCATCACTGCCCCAAGCACCAAGCCTCTATAATCCTGTTGTAGATACCAAAAGAGTTTTGTGACATCGATATATTATACAAGGTACTGGGCATTCTATTCATGAAATGAATGAAGAGAGCGCATTGTTGTCAGGTGTATACAATAGTCTTGAGAGTTTCCCACTTCTTACTCAACCAGAAAATTGTCTAGACGAGCTACGTACCATATGATCAAGAACAAAAGCAAACTCAGGAAGTAGCCTACAAGCAATATACTTTCCTGGGAGAAAAGATCATGTCCTTTGTCAATTGTATGAACACAAACATATCTCTTGGATAGAAATGAAAGATGCATGGCGAGATGCAAAAAAGCTTTCAGTGCATCAAGCAAGACTATCACTACAAGCTCCTCATTTTGTTTACTGGATTAAACAAAAAGCAACACAGTTACCTGTTCTAAGAAATAACTGAATAGATCATGAGCAGCTCATCAGACAAGGATACACTATTCATACAACATTAGATGAAACCAAACAAGAAATGGCACAATGAGCGGTCGAGAATTACATGTGATTATTGAAAAAAAATGGAGGAAACAATAGAGCATTACTGCACATTGATTCAAGCAATGGAGATGTGCTAAGTTATATCTGATCTCATGATTTCTATGATATAGAAAGTGAGGGTCAAAACGACAACATAATTTCAAGCAAACAAGTAGGATCTACACTTAAACCATTCTTTTATAGCTACCTCTTTACTCATTTTGAGAGAGAAGCAAAAAACATCATAGGAGACTTTCCAATTCCATGATGACCATCAAACTATGATAATATTTTCTGGTGAAAAATAAGTATTTGACGTGCTCTATGATCATCCAGAAACTTACCAGCTGTGAGAATATTTATTGCACTTGGAAAAGATAAAGTGTTTGTAAACTATCTCAGACAGCTAGGTTTTCTCAAATTAGATAGATCGCATGAATACAATTACCCACTTGCCTTGTGAGCCTGAGAACATGATATGACTGAGCTTGCTTGAGCTTATGCACAGTTAAGCACTACATGAGAACGATATCATTCAGTAAACCCAATTAAAAAAATAGTAGATCCATATGGCACAGTAGTCTATGATAAAGAGAATGACCAGAAAGCACTCAAAAAAATGATACCAGATGCCGTAGGGCAAATGATACGAGATATCCTCTCAGCAAAAGAATACATGCCGATCAAACGACGATGATTTCGTTCTCTGGCCTTAAACAACTTCTGACTCAAAACAGGAACATCTGATAGAAAGATTGGTAAGGTCAATTTTCCAAAAGATGCTCGAATGGTCCTTTACACTCCTGAAGATGTGAT
>JAHDGZ010000025.1:1583-18601 GCA_020631605.1 bacterium | reverse complement strand
CCACGAGTACCATGGACCTACACACTCTAGAACAAAGTACCTGACGCACCAAACAGAAGATCAGAGTTGGAAGAGGCATCAGGAAAAGGAAACTATTCAGCCAAGGGGTTGAAAGGACAAAAAGCAAGAAGTGGTTTTTCACAAAAAGCATTTTTTGAAGGATGACAAACTCCTCTCTTCATGAGACTACCAAAGCGTAAGTGATTCAAGAGATACTTCAAATTGTGAAATGATATTCAACCTATCAATCTAGGAAGATTAGAAAAGGATGATACGATTAAGGCTACTAGCAAGATAACAAAAGAAGTATTAGTTGCTGGAAACTACATTAACAAAGTATCTGATATGGTGAAGATTCTAGGAACATGAGATCTAACAAAGAAACTAACATTTGAGTGAATTGAACAATTTTCAGCTTCTGCTCGTGAAAAGATTACCAATGCATGAGGAAGCATAACTGAGTAATTCTCAGTTTTCTTTTTTTACTAACACTTGCCACACAAATATGAAACTAGGTATGTACTTGTCACAAATGTGGAAAAACCCGTGACTAAGAAAGAAGATAGGATATACAATAGCACTATTGGCGTTGTATAGACTACTTGTAATGGTACCAGTACCAACTGTAGATGTTCAGGTATTGATGGATCAAGCAGCTGCAGGACTAGGAGGAAGCGAACTGGGTTCATTTCTAATGTTATTGTGAGGTAGTATTGAAAGATTCTCAATAGTAGCTATTGGTTTAGGACCATATATTAATGCATCGATTATTATGCAGTTGATGACAGCTGTAGTGCCTAAGTTAGAAGAACTAACAGAACAAGGAGAACAAGGACAACAAAAGATACAACAATACACAAGATACCTAACATTCCCATTGGCAATATTACAAGGAATAGGAATGGTGTACTTTATTAACTACCTCTTTGGTTGAGCAATTATCAACACAGGTAGTATTGGAATAGTTTTGCTTACTGCATTCACTCTAGCTATTGGAGCTATGATCGTGATGCGATTAGGTGAGTTGATTACAGAGAAAGGTATATCAAATGGAATATCTATTTTGATCTTTGCCTCTATAGTTGCAGGTATGTCAGGACAAATAAGTTCTGCATTTGCATGAGCATCAAACCCAGTAGGAGTATTCATCTTTATGGCGATATTCATCTTGGTATTAATACTGCTTTCTATTTTGATCCTGAGATCAATTAAGGAGATACCGGTTATCTACTCGAGACAGGGACAAGTACAGGAAACATCAGTGTTGCCTATACCTATGAACCCAGTAGGAATGATACCAATTATCTTCGCATTGGCTTTTGCATCTTTCCCATACCTCTTGTCTCAACTGTTCATTAGGATGGGTACACAAAATGAGGCCATGGCGAACATATCAAACCGAATTGAACTAAACTTCAACATCTATAGTCAACAACCAGGACGACGAGCAATTATTATCTACTTCATCTTGATTGTTGCGTTCACATTCTTCTATGCGATGATTCAATTCAATCCAGATAGAATTGCACACAATATACAACAAAGAGGAGGTTTTGTTCCTGGTATCAGACCTGGTGATGAAACAGCAAAATACATCAGTAAGACATTGAATCACCTTTGTCTACGATGAGGAGCTGGTCTTGCTTTGCTTGGTGTACTAAACTTCATTATAGTAGAGATACCATTTATCAGACAATTGACCTATGATCTAGGTTCATTGCCATTGGTGGTAACAGGTTCCGGTATTATTATTATTGTATGAGTAGTGCAAGATCTTGTGAACAAAATCGACACAGAAATACTTATGACCAAATACGACGTAAAACTATAGTCTACTAAATATAACAAACACAATACTCAAGAAGTCCTCATTAGAGGGCTTTTTGTTTTTCTCATTTTTTGCGAAATAATTGTCTCACCAGTATAATTAAGTTGAAAATTTAATTATAACGGACACATGTGACTAAATACTCACAAGACAAATGAGTTGTTGGCTTCGTTAGATTCACTGTGAAGCGCTAACCAAGTAAAGACAACAGCAGATCTAGTTGAACAAATACAGGAAGATTTAGCAACTATTTTCGATTGAGTAGAAATTGCAGCTAAGTCAAAAGCTGATGTAGATTTTCTAAATAAGGCACAAAACTTGCTCTATACTCAGTGAAAGAAAGACACTGTTGATAAAGAAAAAACAGCAGTTAAGAATAAGTACATAAAATCAAAAAAGAGAGTAAAAAAAATACTTCAAACAATAGAAAAAGTATCAACAATAGATCCTATTCCAAATGGGAAAATCACAGAAGCAGATACATCGACTTCATACAGTTTGTCTCATTATGCAATCAAGCCATCAGGCCTTATCAAACAACCGGATGTAGATATCGCAAACAACATAGAGAGATTTAAGTTTGATCAGATCAAAGCGATTAATGGAGACTGAGAAACCGCAAAGAAGATTGTCTTAGCAGATGGAGACAAAAGAAATAAAACTAAAAAGGTGAAAAGTTTACCTTTTCAAAATCAGTTGTATCGAATAAATGAGGATGGAAGCGAAAAACAAATCTGATCAATTACGATAGATGCGACAACACAGGAAGTGAGTATAGTAATTAGTGATTTTGATCCTCTTAAGAAAAATCATATTGAGCAGCTTATTATTCCTCATGCTCCATTCCTCAAAATTGATGAAAGTTATATCCATACTCAATTCCCATGGAAGATAGATCTGGAGATGGAACCATTGGAAGAAGAACCAGAGTCACCAGACGAAGATGCAGAGAAAGCAAAAGAGATCCGACAGTATTGGACTACATTGATACTGCTCTTGGATAAGTGATCATATTTAGATATCGAATGAGCCGATCAGTTTATCATAAACATTCTCGAGAATATTTCTGAAACAACAATTATCGAGGAAGTCACGAACAATCATATCGAAATCAATAACTTTATACTAAATACTGGAGATCTAACATTGATTGGTCTCTGGCAGTCGATATTGCAGATACTCAATATTACGATAGAAGAAGATGAGCAAGAGGAAGAAGAGGACGAGGATGATGAAGGAGGTGAAGATAAAGACCCACCAGTAGATGAAGATCCAAAACCAATGCAATCAGCAAAAATAGTAAGTCTTGATGCTCATGTGATGGACAAAGAATCACTCGTACATAAATCGATCGAGCAAGACGTTTTGGAAGAGTATCAGAATAAGTACGAAAAGAGAATGTGGATACAGAGGCTGCCTATGTATTTTTACGCACGTTTTAGACAGAACCGTCGTATAGATAAGCGCCTAAACACGAATAGAGAGAACAATCAAGCTATAGAGTTTAGTCCATCATTCCCTCACGACGCTAGCAAGCGTCAACAAAGAATAGCTTCTTCGATTGCAAACTTTGCAGGAGAGCACGATTTATGATTAGATAAAAAGACAGTACAGAAAACTTCTTTGTGACAAAATGCAGATATCAACAACATAGCATCGCAGTATACAAACGGAACTCTTTCGAGAGAAGAAAGTATTGTGCATTTCAATAATGTGTTTGCATCAGAGAATTTCTTGTGATCATGAATGACTGGAACAGACATCATGGAACAACTAGACGATCTAAGACTGATGATGGAAATTGATGACTATGCCAAAACAGACAAAGAAAAGTTCACCAAAGAGCATAGATCTGCAATCAAGGAGTGAATTAGAAAATTTGTAGGAATGCATCCTACATGCAAGCTACACAATATGCATATCAGCAATCCAGATGCAGTGACAGATACAGAGGTAGACCGCATCAGAGACTATATAGTAGCATTTAGGCATAAAAACACGATTAGTACGCTCAAATGAATAACTACATCAGTACAACTCTACAAGGTAGAAAAAGATACGGTAGATTTGACTGAATCATGAATCAAAACGAACAAAGCTTACAAGACGCTGTTGGATAGGTTGGGTGATGTAGCAAACGTTGCGACATTTGGAGCAGCATGATATATAACAGGATCAGCAGCAGGAAGAATAGGAGCAAAACTCATGGCTGGAACAACACTGGCAGCAGCGTGAGCAAGTAGTTTCCCACTCGTGTGTTGAGTTGCGTGAACTGCAGCAGCGTTACAATGGGCAAAAACTTACCGCGATTTCAAAACTGAAGCACAAAAAACACATGAAGATGCTATCACCATGTGAACAGATGAACTTCAAAAGAGAATAATACAACTAGAAAAAGACATAGAAAAACATAGTGGTATGCAAAAAACACTCTCTATCCGATGATTCGGAAAGCATGCAATTAGAACCAAACAATTAAGTATACTCAATGCAGTCAATGAGCATCTTCATCAGTCTAAACTATTGATGCCAGCTCATGATCTCATTACAAAATTACAAAGTCGTAAAAAGAATGAAAAAGCAACAGCGATAGCACATACACTAGCGCGTTTGCAAGTAGGTAGGGATGTGGGGACAAACTTCATCTCAGGAACCAATAGATGATTGACAGAACAGGAGAGAAAAGATGTACTGATTCAATTGAGATCAGCAGCGATAGATTGGGCCAAAGCTAACTTCCCTCCATCGTACTACCATCTCATACCAGATATTCATGCTGGTAAGCTGAAACGAGCAGATTTCTGGCCTATGTTGCTAAAAAACAAAGCAATTGCTACAGTTCATGTCACAGAAGTAGAAAAGCTCAAGGAATGACACAAAGATATGATCGCGGCTATTAGAAAATGAAGAAGAAACATGGCATTTAGAGATGCTGGAAGCAATTTAGCGGTATCTGCCACAGCGATATTGGGTGCAGCAGGTGTCAGCAAAATCCGATGAGGAGAATGATGGATTGCAGGAAAAGATTCAGTAGACACCAATGTGCACCATGAGTACGACCTAGGTAAGTTTGATCATACTACAGCGGTAGACAAGTCAGATGCTGCGTTATGAGCCAAGATCTCAGCAGGTGATACACTGAGTATCAAAGGAGAAGCAGCAGTAGATGCCGTGAGCGCATCAAGTTCTTCGTTTGGAAATCTTTCTGCAGAGGTTTCAGGATTGCAGTCATATGTAACAGCAAACTTCACGGATCCAGCAACAGTGTCTACAGTAAATACTGCTATCAATCAGTGATTGGTAGATATCAAAAAAGAAATCATCTCAATATGATGAGTTGATGCAGGTAATATTGAACTGGTACAGCAACGTTATATAGATGGTGTGCAAAGTGTGATGACAAAGATACACGCTGCAACATGATGAAATGTGACGATTGATTCGTTTGAGTTCAGTCCAAATGTAGATGCATTGATAGATATACAGTCTAGTGCAGCTGCATGATCATGAATCTGAATGCAAGATGTGGTAGATAGGGCTGTTTCATTTGATATACAAGTTGACGGTGAACGAGGCCATCGAGATCGATGAGATCCACTATGGATCATCTGGCCATGATTCGCAAATACCTATGCCAAATCATGAGACAAGAAAACAATGGAAGATTCTCGATCTAAGAAACACAAAGATATTAGAGATAAAAAATATAAAGACGGATCAAAAAAATATCCATGATGAATTCCGCCAGTTGTATCACCTGATGTTCCAGCTGCGGTAGATGATACACCACCACCAAACTATAACTGGAAGTGAATTAGTAAACCTCCAAAATACCCACCAGTTACTGATCCAAAAAATAGACCACCTGATGAACCACCACCAATAGAAGACAAGAAAAAACACAATGATAATAAGTGGAAAAAAGCTTGAGGAAATATCTTTGACAGACCATGGAATGAATGACCAACAAGCAAGCCATCAGCCAAATGAACAAAGAGGAAAGTGCAGCCAAGATGATTACAATTTGATGGAGAATTGAAATCTTTGGGAGAATGATTCCCAGAAAATTATGAAGTCAAAAACACAGCACAAATAGCTACGAGAATTATAGATCAAAAAATTATGTGAGGTCCATTGCAAAGCATGCCACTAGTCTGGGATGAAAAATATGTCATGGGAGAATATACACAGTTGATTATTGCTGCATTAAATAATGGCGACAGACAAGAGGCTATTTATTGGTTAACGGAAGCCTTGGATGAGGAGAGAAAATTTATTAAAACACAAAAACATCTTCAAGCTGTCGAGGTACAAACATTGATAGACGTAGATGAGTTAGCTCAGGATTTCGCAAAAGAAAGAACAGGTGAAATTCTTGATAGGGAGATGCTTCCGAGTAGAGACAAAATACATTTGGTATCATCGTATGAGTTTGATGCAATAGCTAATGAAATATGAGGTAGTCTCGGATTTATTTTCAATCTCAATGGACATATTTTCATTAATGCTGCATCCGTGCTTCATGGACCTGAAGGAGATTGACCTACACAGCAGGCAAAAAGATATAAACATATACTCCAACATGAGCTGATTCATGGTATATCAAGCAAAAATCGACGAGCGAAAGAAAAAGATGGAGAGCTCTATGATGTAGATAGTATTCGTCGTATTTGAGTCAGAATGAGAGATGGAAATGGAAATGTAAGAGGTACAGCAATCAATGAGGCTGTTACAGAATCGATCAACCTAGACATGTTGAATAAACAAGAGATGCAATCTGGCTTTAGTTGTTATAAAAAAGAAAGAGATCTGCTCTCTTTGATCAACAAAACCTATGACATTAGTCTTAGAGAATGGAAAACAGCTATAGTAAGTAGAACAGACGGATGGCCCAAAATCATGAGGAAAATAGAAGGAAAATGAGAAGGAAAAGAACGAGCAAGACCCCAGCTCACTAATCTTATATTCACGCTTTCTGAAGATGAATTTAATAAGTGATCAGGATACGAACTAACTGAGAAGTTGATGCGTGGAGAAGAGATAGTGTTAGATAAGAATACAACATGGAGTCGATCAAAAGCACTAGTGTATAGAGACTGACCACTCAAATGACAAGTAAAACGAGAGGTACTAGATAACTTCCCCAATATCAAACAAGAAGGAAGGGTGCTCTATAGACTCACAGAAAAGAAATGAATCATGAATCCGAAAATTCGAACTGACGAGAAAAGTCTTAGAGGTATGATAGAATCTGAGCTTGCAAAACCAGGATATGCATGAGATCCTAAAAAATATTATCCAAACATAGCTGCAAGCATCAGAGGCATGAGTCAAGAAAATCTTGATGAATATGTCAGTATGCTTAGAACTATAGAAGCAGAAAGATTGAACAAACCAAAGGCTAAGAAAAAACCATAGATGCGTATTTATATCTACAAAAGATAATGCTTTCATACCAATCACAGCTCTACTCACTGATCCAAAGGTTATGATTTTCCGACGAAAAAAAAGAACAAGAGGCCTACTCAGAATTAGAACAGACATTCTTGGATAGATGGTTAACAACACTCGTAGCTCTCCTACCCGAAGGAGATAAAGCAACTATTAGTAAAAAATTAGAAGAGTGAGCATCGGCAACAAGTCTCTATGATTTTTTGGATGCAACATTTGATGATATCGACACACTAAATCAAAATATACTTACAGAATTTGTCCAAGAGTACAAAGATCTTGTGTGATTAGACTAAGAAAAAACGATATGTCAATGATACCGAAGTCCGCCAGAGGCGGATTTTTCCTTTACAAAAAAAAGTCTGTATACTTAACTAGTTTAGTACCGATGTCTTGATGAAAAGAAAGGATGCATTTGACAAAATCAAGGAAGTCTCAGAAGCGGTCAACGAATGAGGAAACCGTCTCGAGTCTATCATCAACGAAACAGCGCTATCTTTGGATCAGACGCTAAATTTTATGTTTCCGGCAGATGAAACAGAGTTAAGACTTTATGAATCGGTTATTTGATGATTAAATATCAGTGACAGACGTTCAAAATTGAATGATAAGATCAAGACAGGAGCAACCAAAGGAACATTAGTTCTAGAGATAGAAACATTAGATGCAGATATTATTACACAAAAGGCGACATATGACTGAATTCTTCTTCCTAAAAGAAATGCACCTGACTATCAAACAAAAGCACAAGATAAGTCTACAGAGTGACAGAAACTTGAAGCACTAAGAAAGAAAAAAATAGAAAAAGAAGCAAAAAGAGATAGCTTGAGTAAGGAATACAAGGCGCTGGAGAAGTTTGATTCTTGATTGTATTCAGGAGCCCTAGGGTCAAGAACAAAGGAGTTTGAAAGTATCAAAAAAGCTATAGATGATAACTTTGAAATGAGCAATACTATTGATCATCAGATAGTGAGTACATGAGACACTCTTCCAGCTATTGCATTATGATGAATATTTCAAAAATCGTGATGAGTAGTCAAACAATATGAGTTCTATAACCAAAAAACAGATAGTGCAATGCGTCCTTGAGAAACACTCAAGGTTTCTGCAACGACAAGATCATGAAAAGAAATAGAAGTTGAGTTAGAGTGAGTAAGCATTACATGATCGCATCCAGCATTTCAACTAAATAGAACTAATATTCAGGTAAAAGATGAGACAACAGATGGTCCACTACAGATCCGTGACCTGTATATAAGAGGTATACATCAGGATACGAATTGACGCTCCTATTATCATGACAAGAAGATGTCATTTACTATCAATTTGACGCAAGCAACTGGGACAGAAAGAAATAATTGGTTCAATAATTTTGAAGCAAATGTAACAGATGAGCATATTGATAGATTAGGAAACTATCACTGATTACATTATCGCGATAGTCTGCGTAAGTCATATTTCGCTATTCTGGAGAAGAATACATGGTTTGCAGCTGCTACAGCGATGCAAAAAGAAAGAATTTTTGAATCTTTGACTTCAGGTGACCTAAGTATTGGTGGAAACGCAACAAGTTTCGACCTGGGTGCTGGAACCAATTTCACTACAGATAGCATTAACAATCCACTAGAAGAGATAGATTTTGATAACTTTAGAGAATGGTTGGTCTACAACAAAAAGAATGGAATGCCAGATACAGTACAATCAGAAGAGACATTTCGTGATCGATTGAGATTCGATCGAGACAAGCGTATAGATGACTATATGCAATTTGTGCTCAGTAAACATACAAGCAACCCAGATCTCCAATCCAGTCTGATCAAAGCAGTAATGAGATATCAGAACGAGATAGAGAACGCAAATCCAGAAGATCTTGCTAATTCATTGGCATCAAACCTCCGTATGTTTGAGCCCAAAACGCCTTATGATAGGTTCTTTGCAGGTCAATCTCAATCATTCAGTGGAGAGAAACTAGAAATAGGAAAGGAAAAGTATACCTATGATACAGCATTCTCATTCAAATGAGCGCAGAGTCTCAATGTAGATTTTGAGCTGACAGACAATACAGAAAAAAATGTCTTGGAGCAATCCAAAACGAATGTAAATGATCTACCGAAACAAAACATAGGTTTCAAATGATGAACACTTGCTAAGTTGCTCATATCAATCATGAAAGAACCAAGGATAAGCAATGGTCATGTAAGATACTCTATGGCACTTTCTGCTATCAAAGCATTTGTACAGATTGCGATGGATAATTGATTAGAGACACGTTTCAAAACATCATCTGGAGAGTTTATAGAAGTATTGAATACTCCACAGTGATTAGCATTGAAAAAATATGGAAGAGATGATTTTCATTTCACCAATCCAGAAACAATCTTTGTTGAAAAAGAATTTCAAGCAACCAACAATGTAAGAACACTGAGGCAGAATATAGAATCACTGCTAGTGCATTCAAACACCTTGTATGACAACTATCATAGAGAGTACAAGAAGTCAAGATCACGACGTTTTTTCCTCTCTCGCC
Organism: bacterium; assembly: GCA_020631605.1. Classification (GTDB taxonomy): domain Bacteria; phylum Patescibacteriota; class Gracilibacteria; order Absconditabacterales; family Absconditicoccaceae; genus JAHDGZ01. The sequence goes on along the minus strand of JAHDGZ010000025.1, from coordinate 8,795 downwards.
CTTATGCAAAGAAGTATCGCTTGTGAGGTTTGAGAAATGGATTCAAGAAGCTAAGTTTCGGATCACAGTCATTTGAAGTAGGCGGGAAGTCATACTCAATCTGAGCAGAGAACGGGAGGTTCAGTTTGGTAACTCCAGACAGTGACAAGCCCATCATAGGAAAAAATCTTATCAAGATGTTGGACAAAAATCCAGCACTGCATGGAGTAGAAATACAAATCATACGCATTGCGAATCAACAGCAAGTACAAATGTATAGGGAGAAGCTTGCCAAGAGAAGGAAAGTCTACAACTATGGAGCATATGACAAGATGTCAGACAAGATGTTTGTGTTAGACAAAGATGGTGACGTTCTCATTGCAGAAGGAGAAGCATGATTCAATTTCAAAACTAAGCGACGAAATTTCCGGAATCAGAATTATGGAAGAATTAAGAAACTGCCAGCAAGTGGAATGAGAAAGGCGAGTGAGGCAGAGATAAATTCATTCTATAGTCATCCTAGGATAGCTGGACAGGTCATACGTGGTATGGCTAGCACTCATAGAGCATGGTTATGACTTACATACTAATAAAAAATATGAATAGATAAAAAAGAGGGAACTTCCCTCTTTTTTATTTTTCTATTGATGATTAGTTTATGAAATCATTCCCTTAAGAAGGTTTCCACCAATTCTCATAGCGTCATCTACGATGCTTCCATCACCATCTTGATCCATCATTTTGAAGATAAGATCATTTGCAAAACTACTTTTTTCAGTAGCTGCTTTAGAGTTTGTAGCCAAGAGACCAACTAAGTTTGTCACATCCAATCCTCATGCTTGTTTTTGTTGTCCTAGTCCTGACATTACTTTATTAGCTACACCAGCAAGCAAGTTAGTTGCGCCAGCAGTATCAAGTCACGTTTGTTCAGCGAGCTGTTGTTCTATGGCAGCTTCTTTATTACCAAAGAGGTGTTTAAGTATTTTTGCTCAATCTTGTAGATCTGGTGCTGCATCAGGAGCACTATTGATGTGTTTATCTAAAGCACCAAAGATACCTTTTGCTCATTCTTCAGATTGTGAGTTGTTGCTCAACTGATTGAGAATAAGTGGTAGTGCAAGATCAATTCATTTTTTTGCGATAGCGTTGTCTTGACCAATTGCTTTTGCGATCAAGTCAGTACTGCTTCATCCAAGCTGGTTCATAAGTAGAGAAACCAAATCTGTCATAGTAATAATGTATGATAAGATAAAAATACATATACCAATCAGGAGTATATGAATTAGAAGATATCTTGCAAGTTTTGGCTAGTGCCTAATCTTGTAGTGCACAGAGTGATTGTTTTTCTTTTTTCAAACAGTCAGATTGTGAGAGTTGTCTACAATCTTGATGCGTCAATCCTCTAAGAAATGCTTTGGACTTAGTGGACTGATGTATGAGAATATTCAACCCAAGATATGATGATGTTCTAGAGCATCTACTCAAAGATCTAGATGTGCATGTTTATATGCAGCTTGTATGAATTGTGTACAAAAGAATCAGCTAGAATGTTCACTAAAAAAGAAATTATACGGGCTTCATTTTTTCTTTTTTGACCACTGGATAGAGTCTTTGATTTCTTTCTTATGGTCTGAGCGATGAATTACTCTTCAGAGAACATACGAGTGGTAAAAATCACTGATAAAATCAAAGTCAGAAGAAATAATACCATCAGCCTTAGCATGTAAAAAGGTATTATCTCAAATATAGAGCATAGTATGAGTTACCGGATAGCGTAACAATGATGAAAGTATCGTATTGCTCTTCCCAGTAAAAAGGATATCTCCTTTTTTTATCTTTTTTTTGAGAGACAAGATGTCTTTTTTTGAAAGGTGAGTTGTTGGTTTGCGAATAATAGTAGAACCAAAGTAGAAAAAGAAGTTAGCTAGTTTTTTTTTAAACCATGAATAGTTTTTAGGAAAGTTTTCAACTGTGTGATAGAGTTTGTGATCAATCATGTACAATACCCAATTAAAATAAGTAGATAACTAAGTATAGTAAAATGGAGAAAAATTATCAAAAAACTACGTATGTTGGTGACACTGAATGTAAAGTTCTTCAACTTTTTTGCGTGCCCATGGAGTTCTTCTCAGCAATTTGAGACTAGACGTCACGGTAGGTTCATACAAAAAACAATTGATAGGTATTCTTCTCCCTAGTTCCTCAAAACCATAACGATCGATGAGATAGTCTAAGATTTTGGTCAGTTTGATCCCATGAAGTGGATCATTGTTGCGTTGTACATAGTCCATGCAGAGGTAGCTAGTAGTAAAAATTATGAAAGAATATTGAGCATGTCCTCTCGTCATAGCTCTTCAAGTCTCTTGCCAGCAAGATCCTCAGGGACAGAGATGATTCTATTTTTCTTTGCTAATTTTTTTTGTATAGCTCAGAGTGTTTTTCTTTTCATAGAACTCACTTGATCCAAAAAAAGTAATAGGTCCGTTGTATCCTCTATTTCTCATTTCTCTTTGCGTGTGAATTTCACTACTGCACTATCCACCTTGGGAGGAGGATTGAAACACTTAGGTTTAACAATAAAGAGATATTCCACCGTATAGTGATTGTTGACAAGTCGCCAGAGATACGATTTCTTGTGTGCATCGTGTCTGATTTTTTCTGCTACTTCTTTCTGGATGAGGAACACTCCTCAATAGGTGTAGTTGTTATCTACAAAAAACTTCCTAAAGATAGGTGAGGTTATATAATATGGTAAATTTCCTGCTACCATATGAGATGTCTTGTCAAAATCTGCATAATCTCGTTCTAATACATCTCATCGAATAATGTGCTCAGGATCCAAAAACGCTAAGAGATGTGGCTGCATCGTGATATCTTTCTCAAGACAAAAGAAATCAGGAGAAATTTCGTAGATGCGCTTGGTGAGAGCTCATTTTCATGGTCAAATTTCAATAAGAGATCATTGGTGCTCAGTTCGCATCGTTTGAATAGCTCCTACTATGCGGCTTAGTATCTTATTGTCCTTGAGAAAATGTTGTCAGAGATAACGTGGCATGTGCAGTTTTCGAGTAAAGTACCATAAGAGTAATAAAGCTCATTCAAATCACAAGCAGCAGAAAGATAGCAGAATTATTATAGGTATTGACAAAAAGAAAAGAATATGTAAAGATGTCTTATCGAGAGCAATTTCTAAATAAAAAAACAAATAACAACGCGCAAGGTTTTCTCGATGTGGCAAGCCACAGACTAAGCGTATTATTCGAACTAATTAAAAGTGAAATTAACAATGAAGAAGATCAAATTCAAATTTTTTGCATGTGCATTTTTTGCACTATTTTTCGTAGGGCAATCATTTGCACTACCTACTGTAACTTCATCAACATATGAACTATGTGATGAAGCAAATGACGTATCAGATGAGGATCCACTTACTGTAAGCTTTGTGACATGTGAGATATCATGTTATAAAGCAAATGACGGATGTATAAACCTTTCTATAGAAGGGAAATACGATAAAGTCGAATGGAATGACAGCAGATACAACGGAAACATGAACTTACAATTACTTAGCCCTGGGACCTATACTGTTACTGTTACCAATGAACGATGGCCTCAGGCTGATCAAGTCATTGTTGAACAAGTAATTCTTACACAACCAGAGCGATTAGAAGTAAATGTAGTGCAATCAGAAGGCAATCTTAAACCTATTATCACGGGTGGGACAGCTCCCTATGGATACTACTGGTACAAAGAAGGTAGTTCTACACGAATCTCTACAGAGGAGATGACTGATGCTGATGTTGGGACTTATGTATTATGGATTTCTGATGCTAACGGATGCGAAACAAGCACTAAAGTAGAAGTGGCACCACCATTGCCACCACCTGCACCGGTCAACGATACGTTATACGTGGACTTGTTACAATGTGGACAAACGGTTCCTGTAGATTTGTTAGCTAACGATCAGATAAACGATGGGATGCTTGCTATGGAATCGGGTAGAGTAACCAATGAAAATTCTCAGTTTCTCTACAAGATACCCTGTTTTGCACAAGGAGTAACAGAAGTTATTCCGTATGAACTACAACGAGATGGCAACAGATACAGAGCAAACTTACTGGTAATAGCTATTGCTGGATGTTTGGAAGGAAATGTCGCATTCTTATTAAATCCAGAAGTAAGACCAGCAGATGGATGTGAAGAAGAAGTGGAAGTAGAACCAGAAGTTACTGTTAGCATAGCATGTACAGACGATAGAATCGAACGAGAATGTGGTTCACATACGGAATTGAAATACTATCTGAATGATCAATACTCTCATCCCGATAAAGCGTTTATGCAAATTGTGAGTCAACCCACACGAGGTAAAGCCGTGCTTGATAAAAACAAGTTGTATTATGTTGCTCCTACAGACGGAGGTAGTGGAGATGTGTCTTTTAGATATAGTGTCTGTTCAGAGGACAAGACAGTCTGTGATACGGCTACTATGGTAGTTGCATTAACATGTACTGACAAGGAATCGATTGCAGATGCTACGAGCCCATGTTCTGAGCTAAATGACAATATGCCTATACCACAGGGATACAAATCCTGGTGTCACTATTGGTCCGAATACTATCCAAACTTAATAGTAACCAGAGATGGATACGATTGTGTGGATATTTGTGGCAATAAACATCATGACGATGCTCCAGGGGACAAGGTAAGAACAATTGGCAAGGTCCAAAGGCAAAGCGATGATGAAGAATTCTAAGTATGACGAACAAGACTGTATAGATTAGAGAGATAAGACTATCGAGAGTAAGTATGACAAAAATGAAGTGACGTATTGTCACGAGAATCCTGGTGTACAAGCCGGGATTTCTCACTTTAAATAAAAAAACAAAAAAGACTTGACATTTTGTAATAAAATTTTATCATATACTCATCGGTAGGCAATCCGATGGACATAAAAGTAAACATATTGTTTGCTGTCCGGTCATGATGGGGACCTAACACTTACGTTAAATTGGACTATTCCAAGACCCTGGGAACATTGTCATTCATTAAAAAATCGTAAATCGTTCAATTATGCAGAAGCCTAATCAAGCTGACTTTGATGGTAATCCTGATGGATATCAAGAAGCAGTTAATCAATGGAATGCTTTCCAAGCTGAACAAGCTGAACAAGCAAACACTAATTCTCAACCTTCATGGCTCTTATGGGCTCTTGGTGGATTGCTCTTATTATTAATGTTTTTTGGATACATGTGGTACAGTAATAGCCAAGCTGCAAATGCTGCTATAACTGAAAAGCAAGAAATTCAAGATGATTTAATAGAAGAAAGAGCAAAAAAGCAGGCACCGGCACCAGTTTTGGTCGCTCCTGTGTGGGAAAAAGGGGATGAAGATAGTGACGGACTTCCTAATGGATTTGAGGAGACAATCGGGACAGATCCATACTCAAAAGATTGGGATGGAGATGGAGAACTTGATGGAGAAGAAGTTGGAAATGTGACTGAACTTACTGATAAAGATGGAGATGGATATCTGGATTTACCCGATGAGGATAATGATGGAATACCTGATGTGTTTGAATCAAGTAAGGCAGATGCAGATTCTGATGGAAGCGTGGATCAAAGAGACCCATGCAACAAAGACTTTCATAATAAATGTGCAAGAGTGAAGGTATGCTGTAATGGCACCCAAACAGTTGAGTACATTAATAAAGTTGGTCATCCGTCACAAGCCAGAGCTAATTCTGGTTCTCATTCGAACTCTCATTCCGGAAGTTACGCTACAACTTGTCAATGTGGCAGTTGTAGAATAACAATCACTTGTGATGGAAGAAGTACCTGTGGAAAATGTTCCTACAAGGAACGCAGAAGCAGAGAATATACTCCACCACCACCACCACCTATCGTGAAAAAGAAGAAGTCCAATAAAGTGGATCCTAACAGTCCTTGTTCCAGTTTGGTCAAGGATGGTAAGAAACCACCAAAAGGCTACAAATCTTGGTGTGACTTTTATCAAGATCATTATCCAGACTTGATAGTCACAAATGATGGCATAAACTGCCAAGATATTTGTGGAAATACACATCACGATAGTGTAAAAGGTGATCTTGTGAAAACAAGTTCATCAAGAATGGCAAGCAGACAAACAGACGACGATGATTTTTAATGATATGATGATGTTTATTGGCTTACACAGACCTATTAGGGCTGGCCCAGGTGATCTATGCGATCATCTGGGCATTCTTTTTTGCAAAAAAAACTACTTCTCACTATACTTAAGGGGCTAATTTATAGGCCTAAAACACTAGTATCTGATGAATCAACTCTCATCAACGAGACAAAAACTCAAACATACAAAAGGAGAGCTCTCAGAAGCATCTCATGATAGATTTTCACATTTGGAAAAAAGAGAAAAACACCGTCTGCAACAGTTAGATAAGCAACTTTGACAAGTAGCAGAAAAGATTGTAGAAATAGAAAAAGGTTTTGATCAAGATTTGATAGAAAAGTATATCTCACACAACGGAGTAGATGGATTTAATCAATTGATTTATAGTCTTACCTCTCACTCACCGGAGAGATGATTTAGATTACTCAAACAATTCGTTACAACCTTACCTGTAGGAGATATTCATAAAAACCTCTACAGTAGATTGGATACAAGTCACGATTTTCTTATTGCGCCACAGGACGATGCTAAGATGTCATTTACGACCTATAGCATTCAGGTATGGAGGCAAGAGTTGGTAGATCATATTATAGATACACTAGATCAATCAGATATTAGCTATACTCAGAATGGAGAACAGATACAGTTGGCAGATGTCAGTAAATCTTCTATGGTGGAGCATATGATGTCAGCACGAGAATTACCCAACGGTAAGCAAGATGACGTCTATCATGCACTGATGATATCCATGTGGGCAGATCCAGCGATACAATCAAGAGCGACAAGAGATACAATTCAATACTCTATGGAAGCAAGTACCGCAAGATGAAAACTAACAGATATAATTTCATTACAGTCAACTACTAATGTAGGTGTTCTGACCTGATGATGATTTGTCGATATACCACATTCTATGCTATCTGAATTACGCATTAAACATGTTGCTGAATACCAATGACGTATCTATGCTATGATGGAAAATGGTTGCAAAGGAAATCTAGTGATCATAGACAATACTGCACTTTCAGGAGTTGATGAAATTAATAACTGAGAATTACCATGATGAGA
>JAHDGZ010000025.1:0-1483 GCA_020631605.1 bacterium | reverse complement strand
TTCGAATCCAGATATAGTAGATGGTTGAGGGAACAATGGAACAGAACCATGATGAGGAAACCATACAGACAATGGTGAAGTTCCATCTGAACCTGAAACAGTACTTGAGCAGAACTTAACATCTGAGGTGATTAATCAAATAGTAAGTTCATGAAGAGTAGATATATGGGCGCTAGAACAAGCTATCCCAGCGGAGTATCTTGACTGAGTATTATACGAAGATGTAGCAGCTGTCCTAAACAAAGATTCTTGGGAATACAGTTTTGAAACAGAACGAGGAGAGGTAGTGACATGAAAATCTAAATGAATTAGGTTCGATGAAAACCTAAGAAAGTCTGCAATGAGGAAAGTCCTTGAAGGAGATATCAGTTGATTGCAGGATCTTTTTGGAATGATTGATCAACCAGATCGAAATTCTCGCGGTAAAAAAGCTGTGTACCCTTGGCATAAAAAGTATAAAAAAATAAATCATTATGTACTACACAGAATGTGCGCAAAACGTGTTATGGTAGGCAGCGATGCTTTGTTTAATGATACCGAAAAATTGAATAAATTAAAGATGCCACAAGATGTAAGAGGCGCATGGGAAGGTTTTCTTTTAGGCCCATATGATAATAATGGGAAGTGATATTCAATTATCTCAAAGACAGATTTCAATACATATTTCTTTGACGAAAATCATACTTTTGTAGAAAAATCCCCTGTAATAATGGGTCAGTTTACTGATACTCCTCAATCAGATGAAGCTCGATGACCTGGTATGCCAACTACGCCATGATGAATGTATGAGGTTTATAGGAGTGGAAGAAATTCAAACTATTCATATCAAAAATATAGAGATGTAGGCTTTGGAAGATATCTACGGTTGAAGCCCCTCTCCGGAAATGGAACTTCAGCTGAATGGACAAAGCATATGATAGAGATTCACGAGATGAACTCACCCAACGCGAGAGAGGGTTGATATATGGCCAACATTAAAGATTGAAAGCACGTAAGAAAAGAAAAGTGCTTATCTCAAGGTTGTATCAATGCATGATATGATCCGAGTATTTTTGGGACTTTCTTCACGCACTTAAGGTGAGATAAGCCTAATGAAAGTCTCAAAGTATTTGTTACATATAATCCAAATCAGGAAGAAATAGATCAGTACTACAATATGGTCAATGGTTGATGATCGGTATCATACCAACCAACATCAGCACCGAGTGAAGAGATTGCAAACATAGATGTATCGAGTCTAGCGATGAAAACATATGGAAGTGTAGATAGAGATGTCGTGGCCCAAAAAATTGAGAAGCTACCACCTGCAAAACAACAAAAATTGGTCCCATTGTTGCAAAAATGAGATAGAAGTTCAGTCATCACATTTCAAGAAGAAATAGGGATGGATGCATATGCTGTCAAATTAGATGAGAAAGCCGATGGGTATTTTGGAGACAAGACATTGGCAAAACTTGACGAATTCATAGCAAATGTATAGTAT
>JAHDGZ010000024.1 GCA_020631605.1 bacterium | reverse complement strand
ACAGCCCATTGCGGTTCTTGTAGCTTTATGTATAGTTCATCTGTTTCGGAAATAGAAAGCGTCGCAGCTATAGGCTGAGACTGACGATAACGAATTTTGACCGTAGTATGGTGGGGTAATACAATATCACTGCTAATTCGATGTCGATTCTTTACAGAGAATTCTGAGGTATAGAGGAGTGGGTCTTCTTTGTCTTTGGTTACTGTCAGACGATTATTTTTTCTGTCGATGTCAGTAACATAGGCTTTGAATGGTGTTTGAAATCCATGGCGTTGACCGAGAGTGAAGTAGACTGCACCGCGATGAGTCCCCACTTTGTTTCATGCACTATCAATAACTTCTCCTTCTTCTTCAGGAATCTGTTTTTGCAAAAAGGTAGCTATCGGTACATCTCCAATAAAACAGAGTCACTGACTATCTGGACGTTCTGCATTTGGTAGTTTAATCTTGTCTGCTAGTTTTCTGACTTCTTTTTTTGTCATATGTGCTAGTGGGAAGAGTGCATGCTTGAGTTGTTGCTGGTTGAGTTGTGAGAGAAAATATGATTGATCTTTGGTTGTATCCACGCCACGTAGTAGTTCGTATTTTCCATTAGCGTTCTTTTGTATACCTGCGTAGTGACCTGTAGCAACATGAGAACATCCTAGTGAGAGAGCTTTTTCTAGAAAGAGATCAAATTTCACTAGAGAGTTACAGTAGACATCAGGATTTGGTGTGATTCATTGGTTATATGTTTCGTAGATATAATCTATGATACGGTCCTTATATTCTTTTCTAAAGTCGAAAATAATGAATGTATTGATTCAGAGATGTTGAGCTACTTTGAGAGCCATATCACGATCTTGTCTTGTATGACAATGAGGATTTTCTGGTTCAGCATAATTTTTCATAAATCATGCGATTACCTCATGTCATTCTTGTTGTAATAGATAGGCAGCAATAGCGCTGTCGACTCCACCAGAGATTCATACTAATATTTTGCTCATAGATTCTAGGATAAGTAGATGATAGGTTGTACTTTTTCTTTTTGTTTTTTTCAATACTTTCCTCTTGCTTTTTCATCAAAAGTATGTATTGATTGTTTAATCAAAAATAAAAGTACAGAAACGGTGCTTATTCTCGGACATTTAAAATTGTAGACATGAGTCTTTTAAACAACATTTTGGCACTTTTGGCAACTCAAGAAGTTGGTGCTACCTTCAGATACGCATTATCAGGATTTAATGCAGACTCTGGATTAGTAAGAAATCCTGCTCCAAAAGCAGGTGAGGAAGCAATCACCCATGAAAATGGTGTCCTTACACAAACAACGGTAGATGATGCTTTCTACCTAAATCCCACTTCTGAAGCTACTAAGCTTGGAATGTATGCCGTATGTACGCCATTGGTCAAAGGTAAGAAATTCTACAATAGAATAAACCTCGATCCAAGAGCTGTGCATAACTACAGAATTCTTCCTTACAGAGTCTTGATGCAACCGAAGATCATCTTCGAAGCGATCTTGGATCTGGAAGGTACAACTGCCCTAATTGAACAGTTGGAACTGTTTGGTGGTGTACTTCCTGAAAGAGAGGGCGAAGTGTATTTGAGACGTATGGTCTTGGATATCACAAAGCCGACTTTTGATAGCATTGATCTGCCAACAGTAGTGAGATGTTTTGATCATGAGTTTCTTCCGAAGGTAGAAGGGTTTGGAAATGAGAAAGTGTTTAGCTTCTCTAATCTCATTGCGAACCACCAAAGAGGACAGTTTCAGGCAAATTTTTATAGTGTCAACCATGATACTGTAGAGGTGAAATCTGAATTATTCATGCTGGCAAGTATGAAGGAATACATGTCTTCTGTGGATATCTTCAAAGGAAGCTCGAGTAAGTTTGGTACTGATGTAGTAAAGGCGATCTATACGCCAACTACAAGCCCGACAGACTTAGCTAACTTACCTGAAGAAGTGCAGATGCTTCTTGGAGAGCCAGGAACTTATCTTTAGCAGATGGGGACAGAACAAAAATAGCATAAACTATGTGAGACTGAGACTAACAGCACACATCTACGCTTATAGACGTGGAATAGATTAAGATATTTTTGGAAGAGCACCTATTAGGGGCTCTTTCTGTCATTATACAAAAAAAAATTATTGACGAACAAGCATCCTGACAGGTATTTTGCGGATACCATATTTTGGATTATCAAATTTCACTATTGCCGCATTTGACCACAGCTCAACTATTAGTCCATCACCAAACAGCTTGTGCGAAATCATGTCGCCAGATTGGAGAGGGTTTGCTTCAGCAGATCATCTTCATCAGTAATTTCCTGTGAGGTCATATTCTTTGACTATATCTGATGGTAGTTCTCTTAAGAATCTTGATGGAGGATTGTAGGTCATTTGTCACCATTGGCGACGAGAATATGCATGTGAGATAAATAGATGATCTTTGGCTCTTGTGATAGCTACATACATAAGTCTACGTTCTTCTTCTAACTCTCTGGTGTCAAGTGATGATCTTCCTGATGGGAAAAGCCCATCTTCTGCACCTACTATACAGATCGCTGGAAATTCTAGTCCTTTGGATGCATGTATAGTCATGAGCATGACTGCATCAGGAGTGCCTGCTCCATCATCAACAAGATCCGTCATGAGAGATACATCTTCTAAAAAGAGATCTAATCAAGGCTCACCTGTATCAGCTATTTTGCTAGAAAGATTGATGAGCTGACCAATATTTTCATACTTTTCATCGGCTGCATTTTTGTCACCTTCTTCGTCTATCAAATATTCATGATACTTGATATCGTTTATGATACGTTGTATCAATTTACTTGGGGTTAGTGTTGGAAACACATTGAGCCACAATTTGATCATGGTCGAGAACTGGAGTATTCTGTTGGTTGTAGGACCATTGATTCACATATTGTTAGTCCCGAGCATATCGATAGCTTGGAACAGTGAGAGGTTTTCGACAGTCGCATATTCTTCGATTTTACCTATGGTTGTTTTCCCAATTTTCCTACTCGGCACATTGATGATACGCTTGAGTGAAATATCATCTTGTGGATTGCGCAAGAAACGTAAATAGGCCATAATATCTTTGATTTCTTTTCTATCAAAAAATTTGAATCATCACCAAATCTTATAAGGAATTCATTCTTGAACAAACAGTTGTTCAAATACTTGAGATTGTGAATTGGTTCTATAAAGAATTGCAAAATCTCACCATTTTGCATTTTTGTCGCTATGTATTTTTTTGATTAGCTCAATAGTGTTGCTTGCTTCTTCGTATTCATCTGGATAATGAAATACTTTGATGGTATCGTCTCATTTTCTATGAGCGCGTAATTCTTTTTCATATTGCTGAGAATTGTTATTGATAATAGCTGAGCCTGCTGCTACGATGTGTGGGCGTGAACGATAATTGATTTGTAGCTTGTGCATCACAATATCAGACCAGTATTTTTCAACATTAAGAAAGTTTTCCATGACTGCACCACGTCGCCCATAAATTGACTGATAATCATCACCGATGAGCGTCACATTGTTACATTCTTTGCTAAGCATTCTCATGAGATCAAATTGTACTTGGTTGGTGTCTTGAGCCTCATCTACCATAATATAATCCCATTTTTTTTGCCATTTGGCCAAGACGTTTGGTGACTGTTTGAACAGATGATACGAAAGAAACAATAGATCATCAAAATCTAGGGCATTTGCTTTTATTAGTGCCTTGGTGTAGCGATCATATATCTCTCCAACTTTTTCATCCAAGTCTGACATAGCTGTCTTGAGGACATCAATAGGGAAGAGTGCTTTTTCTTTGAATTTACTAATCAATATTTTGGCTTCTTTGGGTTTGACATGATCTTGAATCCCCAAGTCTTTGATGATAGCTCTGATGACAGACTGACATTCACTTGGATCGTAGATCGTGAATGATTTTGACCACTTGAATTCTCTTTGAGGCGCTTTTTCTGGTGTGAGTAGACCAACAGTTGATGATGTCACTTGTGGAGTAGTGGTAGTCTTGTATATAGGAGCTAGCTTTTCTATGTCTTGTTTGAGTATCTTGAGAAAAATCGAGTGGAATGTACCTACTCGTTGTAAGTCTGTGGGAGCAAGTGATCCTGATGGTCATTTGGGAGATCATTTCATCGCACCCAAAAATGCCGCGAAATCTTCATCTTCTGCGCTTTGTATTGGATTGTGTGCTTCTTTGGTATCTGCTTTCGTTTCTTTTTCTGTATCCAGTGCTTCAAATTCATCTGATAATTCAATCAGACGTTCTTTCATCTCGTTAGCTGCCTTGTTGGTAAATGTTACCGCCAAGATGCGTTGTGGAGTAATACTCTTGTGATGGATCAGATACATGATTTTGTATGTCAGTGTTCTTGTTTTTCACGCTCCAGCGCCAGCCAGAATAAGAGAGGAACTATCTATGTGAGTTGCTGCTGCATATTGTTCTTCGTTGAGTTGTTTTTTGAGATAGTCATGGATGTTCATGTATGGAGATGGAGGTATAAAGAATCGTCTGTATCATAGTTCTGATGTATGTCACTATTACGAGTGATTACAGTAGGGAAAGTTTGCGTGATTGCAACGCTGTGGGTATAATTTAGTATGAAGATTTTATGTAAAAACGATTCTTATGACTACGTTTGAACAGAGAGATAATCTTAGAGGGGAGGAGCAATTGGTGAAAAACCCTTTGAAACTTGAGGATGCCAGAAAACTGGACTGAGCATTGAGAGAAGATGTTATGAGATTGGTCAATGAAATTGATGATCCACAAAAACAGGAAGAGCTGAGAGAAATTCTGAGTACTTTTTCTCCTCAAGTACAAGGTGCACTTGATCATGCTGTTGCTGAAGTTGAATCATATTCTGATTACAAAACTAAGAATAATAAACAAAAAACAACTGTAGATCTTCTTCAGTGAAAGGTTTCTTTGAAGGATTTAGAACTTGAATATATTTGAGCTGATCTTTCGAAAAAAGAGATTAAAGAATTGATAAAAGATAATTTTAATATCATACAAATATTGGGTGATTTACAGTCATTCATCGAATGAGTAGATTTGTGACTGACTAAGAGAGAGGATAAAGAAAAAGCTAATAGTTATACAATTTTTAAGAATATACTTTCTTTGCCTAGTAAAAAATGAGCAGAAAGAATTTTTGCATGAAATCGCTCTCTATTTGAACTTTTCAATAATGCTTTTGATGGAAAAGATGAGTGAGTGACGCAAGAACAATGTAAAGCATTGATACAGGAATATGTAGGCGTTGATCAGCTTAAAACAGTTTCTAAAAAGGTAGTCACTACAGAATGAACTCCTGCATATAACGAGTGAGATACCTTCTATTTTGTTGAACGAGAGGTAGATGGTGAAGATGACGAAAGTAAGGTGACTGAGAGTTGAGTTATTCAATTTTGAGAGAATCGTGAACTGTTAAGAAGACAATTGAATCATAGTGATGAGGTTTGAGATCAAGAACTGTGGGAAAACTTTAGTACAAATCCTACAACACGTGAAGATTTCTGATGATCTGGTTGATTCGCTGAATTTCTAGCTCATGATGATGACTTTGTGCTCAATGTGTGAGACTATCAAGCCTTTGTCACGAAACTAGCTTCTAGTGAATCGAATGAAGTAGTATCTGATTATATAGCAGCATTGTCTGCTCAAATACAAAACTATTACACTTGAGATGATATCAGTAAACGAGATCCTATTCTGGTTACACAATATGTGCAGTGGATCGGAGATAATTTTGATGGTCTAGCTGATCATCTAGATGCTAGAAGTTGGAATCGAACAGAGGATGTCTTGAGAAAGACTTCTCCAGAAGCGATTAGAATGTTGTGATTGCCCGTATGAGAATCAGCAGTCTTACTCGATACATGGAAACCATTGTATGATTCTATGGTTGCTATTAGTTGAGATCTCAAAACTGAGGTGAAGGAAAGACAATCAGAACAAATGGCAGAGTACTATAAGGATGTTTTTGAATCTAATGATGTGTCGGCAATAAATATGGCTTTTGACCGATTAAGAAGTCGATTTTGACCAGGTTTTGATGAGTTTTTGGGAAGATTTTTGGGACAAGAATTTGTAGATTGATTTAAAGAAAGGTTGAGTCTCACCGATGAAGAAAGGCAAGCTTTGGCTCTATTAACTGCTACAATTGACGCTGGACAGACTTTTTGATCAAATGCATGACCTATTCAGCAACTCAATAATCTGGTAGATGGAGTTACGGAAACTTCTGATGTTAAAGGTTTTGATGCAGATGAATTTTTGAAGCATGTGACAAGTACAGACAATGCTAAAACCTACCTTAATCAGGTAGATCCTCAACTAGCAGCGAGAATTCTTGCAACATGAGATAATGCAAAGACATATAAGAAACATATCAAAACCACCAATCGTATGTTTGGAACAAAAGTGCTTGAGGGTGATTTATACACAATCTTGACAGAAGATTGAGGATCAATAGATGATTTTTGGAAGACATTGTTGACTGATAGGGCTCTCCATATTGAGTTGGCTGAACTTAAGAAAAAATCAGCAGAAGTAGCAAAGGATGAATGAATCGTATGACCATCTATGACGAGTAAAACAATGGCGACATCGATATTGTCATATTCATTTAACCCATTGTCATTGGATGGACTAGAGATGTGATATTGGACAGCAGACCATGCTTATGGAACAGAAACTATTGTCCCAACACCTCCTACAAATTCAGAAGTTACTCAAGATGCACCTGATAAATGATACAAGCAAGTAGAGAATGTTGATATCGATGGTGATGGGAATCTGGATTCATGAAAATACATTGTAGAAACATCAGCAGATGGAGTTCTTGTTGTCAAAAAGTTTAATGAAGAAACAAAAGAGTGAGAAGTAGTGGAATGAGTTGATACATCGAAAATCGCTCGTATTCATGATCTCTATACTTCTGATCAGTTACTTTCCACTGCATGATTGTATACTGCAGCGGCCAGTGAATACCAGAAAGAGATGAGCAAAGATGATGCTGTCGAAAAGGATGCTACTTTTGTTGCTGCTATTGAGGGCAAGATACTGGAACAATTGCAAGCGTCAGAAAATAAAGATACTCAGTCCTATGTTGTAGATGGGAAGATACAATTGATCACCAAACCAAAAGAATCTACAGACCCTATAGAGTATGAATTTGCAGTGCAAAAAGAAGGTGGTGCAGATAAGCTTATTCCTCTTGGTTATGAGCCAGAAGCTGCACAAGAAGTTGATAAACCAGCTGAAGATGCATCAGAAGAGGATAATGTAGCTCCTGAAGGAGTAGAGAGATACTGACTACCTATAAGTGAAGCTATCTTGCGTGAAGACTATGCCAAACTTGGTGATATGAAACCAGTGATAAAACAACTCTATTTGAAAGAACTTTGACTGTATACGAAGAAACTAGATGGAGATTTTTGATCTGGTTCCAAAAGCGCTGAGAAACAATTGACTGATGATACCGATACGTTGACTCTCTCGTATAATAAAAACGCTGTACCATTAGTTCCTGCAAACTTGAAAGTGTATTCATGATTTGCCAAAGAAAAGAACTGGCCAACTGAAGAGACTGCTGCAAAGTTTGGTTCTTACCTGACTAGCAAGATCGATACTATTGAACAACCAGTGATCAAAAATGCTTTGGTAAGTGTCATAGCAGAGGGGAAAAATCAATGAGTGAGAAGTATGCAATCACTCTTACAGAAAGCATGATATCTTACAGGATCTGTGGATAATACTTATGGAAATGATACAGACAAGTGATTGACAGCGTTTATCAATGCTAGTAACCAGAAATTTGAACAGATATCCATACCAGATGACTTCATAGAACCGGTAGAAGAAACACCTCCGGTTGCTGCTACAGATCCTTCTACGATTGATGGTTGAACACCAGTTGAGACTGCTCCAGTCTTGGATCCATTGGATCAACTTGCTGCAAATCCATCACAGTTTACTTCAAAGGAGCTCTTTGAAACAAATGAAGCATTGCATGATAAGGTTATTGCTAAGTATCAGGAACAGTTGGACAATAAGAAAAATGGTCGTACTTTTGACCAAGACTATCTGACTGCAATCAATGATATGATTGGTGAGAGAATATTGAAGAGTGATTGACTGAAGAATCAATCTACCTATTGATTGTTCTTTGTCGAAAGGGATGGAAAAAACATCCTCAATAGTAGTGTAGATGCTGAGATAAAGATAGAGAGTGGAATGTTTCAACTCTGTAACAATGCAACATGTCTCGAACCACTAAAATTTGGTACTATTGAGGCTGCTGATCCTGAGACAATAATTATAGAGGGCTGATGATGAACAGTAGAAAGATATAGCGAAAATATACCAGATCATACTGAATGATTTCTTGAGCTAGCTAATTGAATGAGTCAGGAAACATTTGTTTCAGAGTATCTTCAACCAGATAGTTGAAAGGTATTGCTTGAATTTATGAAAGATAAGGATTGTGAGCCTTGTAAAAGAGCAAAGCAGAAGATGATGGATTTGGCAAAAAAGGAGGAATATAGTGATGTGAGATTTGTGGCGATTCCTCAAGATTTGTGAAACAGTCTTTTTGAACTAGCATGATCACGACCTCAAGAGCTAAGAGAATTACAAAATTTCTGATGAATGTATCCAAGCCTTCAACTTTTTTCTCAATGAAAATATCAAAAAAGTATGAATTCTGGTATTGATGATGAGGACTTCACAGCAATCTTAGGTGAGAGAAATGATTGATTAGCTAATGTTTAGAATCAGATAGCTTTGATAATTCTTTCTTCAATTCAAATCAAGAAAGCGAATATTTTTTTCCAATAGTGAAGAGTCCCATAGATCAAACCTGCTACGATTCATCCAACAATCCATCAAACAAGGATATCTGTAGGTCGATGTATCGCTATTGTGACTCTCCCAAATCCCATAATCAGAGCAATGATGAAAAAAATAGTACCGAGTGTTCTATATGTTTTGTTATTCAAGTGTTGTGATCGAATCCATAATCATACAGCTATCGTCATAGACATAGCTGCATGATCAGAAGGAAATGAGTCTGTAGGTATGTTCTGTAGCATGAGCTCTTCTTCTGGAGTAGGGAGATCGAGTAGTTTATAGGGTCTTGGTCTCTGAAAAAATAGCTTGATGATGTTGTTCAAAACAAAAATGCCAACTGCACAAGCAAAGAGATACAAAGCACCAATTTTGTGTGAGACAGTTTTATTTTTGATGCCTATAAGATACATGACTACTAGTAGCACTGGATAGAGAAATACCCAACTATCTGCTAGATAAGGCATAGCATGACTCCACGCTTGAGAAGCATGCATCCAGCTATTTGCTGATTGTAGTAAGTCACTAAGAAACTGTGGTTCTGGGAAGGTATACATAAGTGTTTTTCATAGAGTTAAAGATTTTTGTTGATGATTTTTTTGAAGTGTGGGCAGAATCAAGAAAAGGGACACTTGTTTGCTCATGCTGTACATGCAGGCTTACGAGCAATACAGTGATATCTTCCAAACAAGATAAACCCATGATGAGCTATTCTATGATAGATGTCAGGAATAGTAGATTCGATTATCTTGGAGGTTTGTTCAGGTGTTTTGGTTTTTACAATCCCAAGTCTATTGCTGACTCTATGTACATGAGTATCTACTGCGATTAAGGGAATGTCGTATAATACATGGAGTACTACTTTTGCAGTTTTTTCTCCGATACCAGGTAGTTTTTTGCATTCTTTTCGATCTGATGGAATATAGTATCCATATTTTTCGTATATCTCATGAGCTCTATCTATCATAAGTTCTTTCTTCATATTTTTTGTATAGGTTGGATCTACTAAGATGAGTGAGAGCTTGTAGATGTTTTTTGCTTTTGAGTTATGTAGTCCGATAGATTTTATATGTGTATTGAATTGCTGTTCTCCCATATCGACAATATCTTGTGGGTGTTGTACTTTGTTGAAGAGAGTAGCAGTTACCTTGTTCACTTGTTTGTCCGTGGTCTGGGCGCTGAGAATGACTGCAACAGTGAGCTGAAATGGTGTATTCCAATCTAATTCTGTCGTAGCATCGCTGTAATGTTTCTCCAGATATGCGAATACTATTTCCATGTTTTTTTTATTCATCTCATGATGTATGAAATTAAATAATATTAGTCATTTTGTATACAATATTGACCTATAAGCTGCCACCCTCCATTGAAATCATCAGCTTGAATATTCCCGATCAGGTGAGCTTTACCTTCTGAGAAGGAATCAATATCACCACCTTTTCTCCAGAACATAGCTTGTAGTTTATGCTTACCATGTTCTACATGGAGCTTGACGTGTCCATTTCCATTGCGTCATACCTTACTTACTTTAGTAATGGTTACATCTTCTAAAACAAAGAGCGGTTCCTTGTTGCCAATACCAAATGGGGCTAGTTTTTCTATTTCTCTGAGATGATTGTTGGTTATGTCTTGTTCTGAGAGCTTGGTATCTACAATTATATTTCTTATCAAATCATCATCTGATATTTTTTTTTGACAATATGCATAGAAAGCATCTTGGAGTTTCTTTAGATTTTTTAGTTTTACTGTGAGACCTCACGCTTGTTGATGTCCTCCAAATCTTTCTAGTAAGCCACAAATAGTATCATCTTGTAACATATCGATGATGCTGAAATATGCTGGCGCTCTGAGACTACCAGTTGCTTCTTTTTTCTCTTCGTCAATTGCTAGTACTACAGCTGGTTTGTAGTGCTGTTCTGATAGACGTCATGCAACGATTCATACAATACCTGCATGATAATCAGTAGATGTAGAAAGTATTATTTTTTCTTCATCATTCACTTCATCTTTTGCTTTTTTAATAGCTGCATCCTGTAGTTTTTTTCTCTCTGTATTGATTCATTCTATTTTTTCTAAATGTTCTATTTGTTTGCTTCATGATGTCATAAATACATTGAGTGAATCATACGATGTAGCAATTCTTCATGCTGCATTGATTCTAGGTCATAACAGAAATCAGAAATGATATGCCTTGAGCGGTCATTTAATTTTTAAGTATTTGATAAATGATGCAAAACTAGATGGCATCTCTCCTTTATTGATCAGTTCTAATCATCTCTTGACCATTGCTCTATTTTCATGTGTGAGTGGCACACAATCAGCTACCGTAGCAAAAGCTACTAATGGCAGGTAATACTGAAATACGAGACTTTTTTTCTGCTTATCCCATTGTAGATGAGTAGAAATGGCATTGATAAGTTTGAATACTACACTAGCACCGCATAAACCATTGAAGTTGTAGTCATCAGAAACATGAGGATTGACTACAGCTACAGCAACAGGGATATCATTTATTTTTTCATGATGATCTGTGATGATCATATCTATTCATAAATCACTTGCGTAGAGCGCTTCCTTGGTTGAGGTTATTCCATTGTCTACGGTTATGATCAAAGAAATTTCTTTTTGTTTCATTTCATCAATATGTTTGTTTTTGATTCCGTAACCATCATGACGACGATGTGGATACATTATAGAGATGTTTTTGTACTCCAAAAAATGCTGAAAGAAGTGATAGAGCATATAGCTACTTGTAACTCCATCAACATCATAATCTCAAAATATCATTATTCTTTCCTTCTTTTCGATTGCTTGTTCTATACGTTGAATAGCTTTTTTGATGTCGCTAAGGAGAAAAGGATCAACCCAATAGTGAGATATTTTAGGATCAAAAAAATCATTGATAGCACAATCAATGTTTCTAATTTTTAATAACCTTTCTAATAACGGGAGAGTAGGTTCATCGTTGAGAACTGTATATTTCATGTATAGATGCTACTATGATGGAAACAAATTTGACGTACTAATCATAGTAGATATTGCATGAGTGTGGGCAAGAGGAAAGTTTGTTAATATTTCTTTCTGATTGCTAGAAATACCTCTAGTACTTTGCCTTACATACCTCAAGTAAGTATAATGAGGTTATGTTCTTTAGTTTATCTTTTTCTGATGCCACGTAGTTCTCAATCATGAAGTGTTTGATGAGGTTGAGCTCAATGAATCAATTGAGCTAATCTTTTCAATACATGAAAAAAATGACAGAAGCAACTATCTGTAGCTGAGGAGTTACATAATGTCTATCAGTGGAAGTGAGAAGCATGAATGTCAGAAAAGTGACTCAAAATGCTCACACACCGAGAGACTCTTTTACAAAGAGAAGCATGGAAATATTCTCAATCAATTAACACATATGCTCTCTATTTAGAAGATGAATTGTATGATTCCGAGACTTCTTCACACAGATCTTTTCACTCTGATTTGCTTTTAGATACTCTCTGAGAATATTCTCAAGAGAACAGAAATGTATTCTTGTCTCGTTTTTATGCTTTGTTGCTGCCAGTTGATGAATTGGTAGCTCAATTGATACTATTGTGACGTTCGACTTTGAGTGATCAGTGGCGTAGCTTTTTTGCAGACCTGTCTCAGTGAATTGATAAAATAATTTATCTTAGTGTCAGAGAAGAAGAACTTTCTCATATTCTGCCTCATATACAAGATTTTGTTCCACACTTATTTGAAAAGTTTGATAAAAAGAGATTTCAGCTATTGTTGAAACAATGTTATGAATCAGATTCAGATTTTTTTCCTAGAAAATACTTCTCAGTATTACATTATTTTTGATCAATACCGTTTTTACCTCCTGATTGGAGTCTGTTTTTTTCATGAGAGCTGTCGGAATTGCTTATTCGTAAGACTTATTGGTATGATCATGAGAATACTAATCCTGATTTTCAGCATATTCTAGTGAATCTACTTGATGGTGACTTAGATGATAGTGCTTTTGATTCTTTGCTACACCAGCTAGATGAGAGATGTGTTTTTTCAATTGATTTGACAAAATGTGCACTTGATTTATCTCAAAAACATCTTTTGTTGCGACAAATTAAAATGCTTCCTTGGAATGAGACTAGTATCAAAACAACTTTGAATTCTTTGATTGCATCTATGATGACTCCTGAGAGCGCGTTAGTAATCACACATATTCAAGAGCGTTTTGAACAAACAAAGATATTGTGAGAAGATAGAGCAAGAAGTGTTGCTTATCAATTGATGACCTTGTTGATGATTGGTAATTATAATGCAAGTATCCAAGATGCTAATACAATGACGCATGCTTCGGTTCTTCATCTAATGAAAGAAAATCTAGTAAACGATATTGTATATTGGGATTGAAAAGAGAAAACCCTGCTTCCTCTTTTACAATGATGGTGAGATATGCTCAACGTACATGACTACGAAGATATGCCAGAGCTTCAAATGATGTTGCAGTCATTTTATGATATGAAAGTGATTGGAGAAAAAAGGAGAGAAACATTTATTCTTGGCACATTTAAATCTGAGTCACGTGAATACAATCTTCTGGATGAAAAACGATATCTTATTGTTACGTACTTTTCATGATTAAGAGATTCTCTTATGCAGGGTTTTTCTTTAGATGCTTCTGTGATTAGGTGATATTGAGTTGCTGACAAAGAAAGGCAGGTACAGATTGAAAGTGATGATTTTGTGCCTTATCGTCCCGTAGGGGAACCAGGCAATGAGTTTAACTGGTTCGATAACGTAAAATCTGATTATATCAAATCATTGTGGGAAAGAGCCGAACCCTTTTTTAGTTCTGAAGTAGAGTATCGTGAACTTATTGATGAAGAGAGACATAACCTTCATATCACTTTTGCAGCTGACCACACTGTATTGATGTCCCTTGTTAAGGAAATAATATCCTTGTGATTATCCGATAAAAAAGTGATTAGTGTCCCATGATATGACTATAGTGTTTCTACGGTAAGCTTAATTGACCTTCTTTTGATGCACATTTCAGGCCTTTATCCTGAAAATGAGAATGATACTGATGTGTCTGCTGCAAAGATTGCATATACGGATTTATCATATGATGTTATTGAGACAGCAATAGAATTAAATGATACAGAAATCATGAAAACAGTGTTTTGGAAAGGTGATGCTACTCACTGACCAATGAAAGAAAAACTATTGGGTTATGATAAGAAAAAAGTTGACATGCTCTGGTTCTCTGCGTTTAATCATAAGTCTACTGCCTTTATTGAAGCTATGCTAGAATGAGGTTATGATCGATCTGAGGACTGATCATGGTTGATAGATTTAGAGGCTTCTTCATTATCTGTTTTAGAGCAATATTTTTCAATAAGGTGATGATATATGTTAACAATAGATGCGGCTACACAGTATGACAAGCGGGCCAAGAAGAATAGAGATAGCAACAACGAAACTCTAGGTGTTTCTGCCTATATAAGTGACTTCCCCTCCGTGAATTCTATTGATATCACTGGTATAGATGGTGCAAATTTTATAGAAAAACAAGTTGATAAATGACTTTCGTCGTGAGATTGGGATTTAGTTGTTACTTTTGTTGACGATATGAATATATTACAAAAAAGATCTATGTATTCTTGTGTTACAGAATATAATACATGATCTTCCAAAGATATGTTGCTCGATGAGACTATCCCTCTTGATCCCATAGGATTATCATATGGTCAACGAAATACTTTGAAAACCACAGCTACTCCCGTTGGTACCATTGCTCTTACAGCAATCCATATGGCTATTAGAAAATGAGATCTTGTTGCTTTTGAGTTTCTCCTTAAAACATTATTTGATGAATGAAAGAACATTCACCTCTACGAGCATATTCCTGTTGTTGTTTCGTGAAAATCTGATTGAGATCAAAACTTGAAATGAAAATCAATGATTCATTTGATTTCTGAGTTGGATACAGAACTAGAAGCAAGTGCTTTTCTTGATCTACTTGTAATGTATCTAAAAGATCGAAAAATAAACAATATAGGAGCGAAACTTTTTCAATGATCTGAGTATCAAGAGAGGTCAGCGAGACTCATAGAACAAATGCTTAACCACAAAGATCCACTAAGTAATAAGCAATGATGATTAGTTTTGTATGATCGTTTTCCCACCTTATTTGATGATTTGTGTAATAGACTCAATATAAACTGACGATCTTCTACTTCCTATGCTTAATGTATAATAAAATAGGTCGGCAGTAGTTTGTCGTCATTGAAATATGTTCCTGATTGCGATGTCCACAGTGATGTAGAAGAGCCACCATCTAAGTTGATAATAGAAACACTATGACCAAAAAGATCTAGTAGATAATGTGTAATTTCTGGTAATGTATATGGTTTAGTGGTGAGTACAAAAAGTGGTCACTTGCGACTGTTGACTACCAGTGTTCTATAGGTTTTTCTTTGCCAATGTGAGTAGGTTGCATAGATGTCTGGGTTTATGATTCCATGCATCGTCAAAATTGGACCAGAGTTGATTATCTCACCACGCAATGCTTCTTGTCGTCTATGAATCCCTAGTGAATTCACATTTAAAAACGAGCATAAATTTCCATCACGTGCACAGTGAGAAGGATCTATAGCAACATCAGTAGTGGCATCATTTCATAGTGTATAGATCCCAGCTGGCATAAACTTCTGTGTAGGAGAATATCCGAAGTATCATGCATTGATTACTGCTGATGCATAGTGCTGAAATCATAACTGTTGTGCTGTCGTTCATTCTTCATGGAAGACAATTTCTCGTTCTGTAGGTTTGATGATAACAACTCATTCATTTACCTGATGTCCAATAGATGTTCCATTAGGAAAATTATACTGATTGAAGTCAGCAGAGACTCATCCATGCACTACTAGTACTAAAAATGCGCTTAGAATTATTTTCTTCATGTGCGTAGAGTGTTTGAAAATAGTGGGAGATTCTACTTTTTATGAGAGTCCTATTACTTTGTCAATAATCCCATATTCAACAGCTTCTTCTGGTGTCATCCATTTGTCTCTATCCATGTCGTTTTCTACTGTTTCGTATGTTTGCCCAGTCTTTTCTGCAACTAGCTTGGTGAGTAGTTGTTTGAGTTTGAGTCATTCTTCTACAGCAATTCTTGTGTCTGAGATTTTTCCTTGTGCTCAGTGAGATGGCTGATGAATCATGACTCTTCCGTGAGGAAGTGAGAATCTTTTGCCTTTGGTTCATCCCAGTAGTATCATACTTCACATAGATGCTGCTAGTCATACACATACTGTTGATACATCACATTTGACATATTGCATAGCATCATAGATTGCCATACCTGAATATACCTCTCCTCAAGGTGAATTGATGTACATAGTAATATCTTTTTCAGGGTCCTTTTTTTCCAAGTACAGCATTTGTGCAACAATTGCGCTCACCATGTGTGTTTCTACGGCTCATTGTACAAAGATGATTCTATCTTCTAAGAGTCTAGAGTAAATATCATAAGCTCTTTCTCTATCATGATCTTTTTCAATAACTGTTGGGATAAGTACCATAAGTGATTTTTTGTAATAACTAAATTATATCTCTTAAATGTAGCAAAAATACTCAATGACTGCAAGTGTGTCTTTGGTTTTATCGGTTTTTATCATGACAAAATGCATGAGTGGTGTAGAATAAGGTTGAAAATACTGGAAACAGTTGCAAGTTACGACGATAATGATACAAATTTAGTGATTTTTTACTTACTAGTAATTTCATCATTATGAAGTTTATTACATGACTCTTAACAGCCGGTCTCCTATTTGCTAGCACTAGTTCGCTATATGCTTTCAACTCACTTTATGATGTACTAGAAGACTCGAAAGATGAGCTTGTACAACAAGTAGAGCTATCTAGTGATGTACTCTTAGAAGATCTTTGAGCCTTTACACAACAGACAGTAGTTTCTGATGATTTTAATAATCTCATTTGTTTGGGACTAGGAACGGTAAGTATTCAGGAAAATGATATAAATTCTTTGAGTCACTTCATCGATCAAAGAATAAGAAATAGATATCATGAATTGTTATCTGCAGTAAATTCTGCTCAAGCTATGAATACTTCCACTATTTCTGATACGCTAGAGGACCAGTATATGAATATATTAGAACATGATATCAACACATACAAATCTTCATACCAAGACTTTTTTGTAGAATTGATCTGACAACAAAAAGAAAAGCTACAAAATGATGCTTTACGTTTTGGTCAGCTAGCACTTTCGAATAAACCTATGTTGGATGATTTGACAATCAAAAGAACTCGTTTAGCAGACTTAGAAGATGATTTTTCGCGTTTTGAATCTAAGCTTCAACAATGGTCAGATTTTTGGAATCAAAAAATTGTTGCTGTAGGTTTGGAGTGAGTTATCCGTCAACAAATGACTGACTCATTGGAAGAGTATTTTGCAAAACAACGTCAACAATTGTTGATTACACACCCACACCTTATTCTATCTTTTGGAGATCTAGATGTACTGGAGGATCAGTTTAAAGAACAATTGAGGCATGAACTTACAGCTCATTTTAACAACTATTTAGGATATTATGATATCACATCAGGATATCGTGCAGTTGATGAATGGAGAACACTTAAACTTGCATACTATGTAGATCAGGAAGAGATGAACTGTCCTGTCATAGTTGCTAGTCGACAAGAAAGAGCAGTAAGTAAAGTGGAAGAAATTTTTGAAGCACATGATACTGAGTTGAGTGAGACTATTAGTAAGTTTGGTTCACTTTCTACCAACGATACTACTATCACGATGTTGTCTTCATTGTTAGATGCTTTCTTTGATGATTTTTCTGCAGAGATGAAAGCGTCATATTTGGAACAGAAGAACTGATTGGTAGAAACTGCAGAATCAAACTACAATCTTAATCAACAACTGATTAGATCGGTAAGACTTCCTTTTACACAATCACAACTATTGGCTGCATTGGAATCAGCTTCAAGCCGTTATGCAATTCCATCTGATTTTAGAAGAGTGTTGGAGAATGCTGTATTCAACCTTGAGTTTCAACTAGCACAAAGCTTATCTGATTACGATAGAGCCTTGTATACACTACTGCATGATACCATATTAATCTATCTTCAGAGATAGCATTACATAAGACACTGTAGGCTTGATTCATAATACAGTGACACTGTTTTTTATTGATTACCATTGAAAAAAATACTATGGAAAGAAGATCTGAAAGAGAAGTTCGTATTAACAAAGTATATCAATTGAAGAAGATAGGCATTGTTCCGTTTGCACAATCATGGAATAAATCTCATTCGATAGAAGACATAATAGAGAATACAGACTCTTTGAGAACTATAGAGGAAATTTTGGAGAACCCGCGTAAGGACTATAGTCTAGCAGGTCGTTTGATGCTGAGTAGAGTAAGCTGAAAATTGACGTTTGGACAGCTTATGGATCAATGAATTCAGCTTCAATTGATGTGGGAATATGAACACTCATATCTTATTGTTGATGATAATTTTCAGACAGAAGAGGCAATAAAGCTCCAATGAGAATCTCAAAAGAGATTTGATTATCGATTTGTTGACAAAATGCTTGATGTAGGTGATCGAATCGGAGTAGTAGGAGAATTGTTTACTACACACAAAGGTGAGCTGACCCTTTTTGTTTCAGAGTTTAAGCTTTTGAGCAAAGCAGTAAGACCCCTTTGAGATAAGTATCACGGAATCGGAGATGATCAAGAGAGCGCATATCGCCAGAGATATCTTGATATGATTTTCAATAAATCGAGTTATGATAGGATGAAATTCAGATCTGATTTCATCAGATGCTTGAGAGAATATTATTGGAAAGAGGGTTTTATTGAGATAGATTGTCCAGTTTTGACCCCTGCTGCATCTTGAGCAGCAGCAAAACCATTCAAAACGTATCACAATGATTTTGATATGGACTTCTATTTGAGAATTTGTAATGAGACAGAGCTAAAGAAGTCCACTGTATGATGATTTGAAAAAGTATTCACTCTAGCAACAGATTTTCGTAATGAATGATCTGATCCTTCTCATATGCAAGAATTTATGATGTTGGAGCATCAGAATGTCTATAAGAATTATCATGAAGATATGACATTTACCGAACAGATGTTCGATTATGTGTTTGATACGCTCAAGCTAGAACGTAAGTTTGAAGTAGAGGATAAGGAGTGAGAATCTAAGGAAGTAGACTTTTCTACACCATGGCCAAAGATTGATTATGTAGAATGAGTGAATAAGGCTAGTGGACTAGATATTAGTGCTTATAGTATTGATGATGCAGATCAACTGAGAGCAGATATTAGAAAAAAAGGTATCGAATTTGAAGGAATGGAACAGATGTGAACCATGACATTGATTGACTATCTCTACAAGAAAGTATTGAGACCGAGTATCACAGGTCCAGCATTTGTCTACAATTATCCTAGTATCATTGCACCATTGGCTAGAATCACTGATGAAGATCCTAACAAGTGTGAGAAGCGACAAGTCGTAGTGAATGGTCGAGAAATCATTAACTCTTATGGAGAGCTTGTAGATCCATTGAGACAACTAGAAAATTTTCAAGAACAGGCTAAAGCAGAAGCAGATTGAGACGAGGAAGCAACTACCTCAGATATGGATTTTGTTATGGCGATGGAGTATGGTATGCCTATCCAAGCTGGATTTGGTATGGGTATAGACAGAGTGATCGCCATGATTACTCAACAACGTAATCTTAGAGATGTAGTCATGTTCCCATTGATGAAACCTTTGAGACA
>JAHDGZ010000023.1:6390-20213 GCA_020631605.1 bacterium | reverse complement strand
ACTATATCTCAACCTGTATTAGGGTTGATTTTTAGTATAGACAAAAAATATTATGCATCTCGATCAAACTCCTTGAAGTCTTGTACCAGTGCTTCTAGGAAGCCATCACGATCCACATCAGTGATTACATAGGTTTTTTTATAGTCTTTTCTCGGGTGGTTACGCCAGTCTCACACAGTTTGTCATTGTGTGAATTCTCCCTGAGTCTCAACTCTTACATCGATAAATGTGCCTCTATACAGATGTGGATACAGGAGAAATCATACCGTATGTCCATCATGAACAAAAAATCCATTTTGATAATGTGTTTCTCTAAATTTTCTATTCGTTCCCACAACAAATTTAGTGAGTTCTCTCACAAACTCTGCTTTGTTTGAATGATTGATTTCTCCCAAAAATTGTTCAGAATCTTCTGGGGTATAGACAAAACTTTGTGTCACATCCAAAGGAATCATGATAAGATTGTTGGCAACATCTACTACTTGCTTCGCACTAGCAGCATCGTACCACACATTAAACTCTGAGGTAGGTGTGACATTACCACCAGAAAATGATCATCACATAGCAATAATATATTTACACTGATTGAGTATACCTGGTTCTTTTTTTTCAGCAGCTGCGAGATTGGTCATTGGTCATGTAACAAGCAACGTTATCTCTCAAGGATACTTTTTGATAGTATCTATCATAAGTTGTACGCTATCAATAGATGTCTTGGGGATAGTGGGTTGAGGAAGCATTGTACTAAGGTTTCCTATGCCATCAGATCAATGTATATGGCTTGCATCACCACTTCATTCAATAGGTCTCGTATCTTTTCAAACAGGGACATTGGTTACACCAACAAACTCACACATCCTCAGTCCATTGAGGTAAGTGTTGTCTGCCGATACATTTCATCAGAGTGTAGTAATGCATTGTAGCTCAAAGGGATTGTTGTCAGACTGGTGCATAATTAGTGCCCATAGTAAGGCAAAGACATCATCTGCACCTGGATCACAGTCTAGTAGTAAGGGTAGTTTTTTCATCTGTTCAGTGAAGGTAGTAAAAAGTTTATGCTTTTGTAAGCTTCTGTAGAAATGTAATGGATTCTTTTTGTTTGTCCCGAGTGCTTCTCCACACAACAGTACCATTCTGATCCACTATATAGATCATAGTCAATGGAACATCTAGGAGGATATGACTTTCAGCATCATAGTCTCATAGTATATCATCATCATCATCATAAGTTGATATGTCATATTGATTGGTGACAAGATACCTGTTGAAATCTGTGGGAATTAGTGCTTTGTATTGTTCAAAAGCTTCTTGAAATTCTTTGTTATGATCAGGGTAAATACCAATAAAAACCAGAACAGTATGAGAGTGATCTACAATGAGTTCACGTAACTCTTTTTTTGCTTCATTGCTTCTATACACATAGTATGACTCAGGAATACGAGTTCACAATTTGAGTGAATTGTGTATACGAAAAAAATTACCAAAGAGTAACTTAGAGCGCAGGTCATTGTTGTCTCATCATTCTTTGATACCAAAGTAACTACTCAGTGCATCAGCAGGTAGTTTGCTTGTGATTTTTCATGTTATGGATCACTTAAGTACTCAAAAAAAGTACCTCAATGAAGCTATTCGTTGGATCTGATGAATTTTTGGAAGCTTTTCAGCTGATATGCTCATGCAAACAATACGTTGAATAACAATAAAGGCAATATGGAATTCTTGGATAGACAAGTCAAACTGTTGTAATTGTCTAGGATAATTATACGCTAATACAGTTATTTATGCAAAAAAGCGCATGATTTTACTTATTTGTAATGAACAAAAAACAATGAAAAAATTCTGACTTATTTCTTTAGCATGTATGATGACCATTGGATTGGCTGCATGTGGTAGCAAAGAAGCTACATCAAGCCTAACAGAAGAACAGAAAGCATGTCAAACTGCTATTTATGCTCATATGGACGCACTAGTTGAAACTACACAAGGAGATGTAGTACAAGAAGGTGATATGGTCACTGTAGATTACGTAGGAAGATTGTCTGACCATGAAGTATTCGATACAAGTGTAGAAGCAATAGCTACTGCTTGTGGTAAATTCCAAGAAGGAAGAAACTACTCAGAATGACTGCCATTCCTCGTAGGGCAAGGACAAATGATTGCATGATTCGAAGAAGCAGTAAAATCAATGAAGGTAGGTGAATCAAAGACAATCACATTAACACCTGATCAAGCATACGGAGAACGAAGCGAAGAAAATGTAGTGGAAATGCCAAAATCAGAATTGCCAGAAGGTGAATGGAAGGCATGAGATGAGTTGCCAACATTCTTTGGTCCAATGCCAATCACAGAAGTGACAGCTGACAAGGTAAAAATTGATACAAATCATCCTCTAGCAGGTAAGACGCTTACATTTGATGTAACAGTCAAAGGTGTTGAAAAATCAGCAGATGTAGATCTTCCAAATGTAGAATGAGAAGACGCTGTTGAAGAAGTTGTTGAAGAAGCACAACCAGCTGCATAAGACAGCATATACTAATTATTCATGAAAACTCCTCTCAGTTGAGAGGAGTTTTTCTGACAAAAGAAAAAACTAGACAAAAGATACAGGCAGTATATAGTACTGAAAGTGTATGTTTATTTGTCAGAATGAGATGAATCACAAAAAATTCTCAGCATGAGTTGAGTGATCTCTCAATGTTCTTAGACTTGCTTGATAGTGATATATCTGCTTTGTTGCAATGATATATGAGTCAGTAATTAGATACAACGGTAATCATATCAGAGTTGCAAAATCTAGACAAGTATGGAATTATAACATTTACCAAATAAGGTGCTGCTTCTTAGAAGATCATTGAAACATATACAAAAACAGTTAGCAAGTAATATAGATCAATTAGAGCACTGGATGAAAAACAATTTTAAGAACTTAGCACATTGCATAATCATACAAACTGACACATTAAAATCATGCAGATTCATCAAAGGTGTTTTCAAAACGTACGGTCTCTGTAAATAGAGAGGCACTTGTGAGTTCAGGTTGAGTCATCCCCAAATGAACGACAAAATGACAGAATCATGATGACTTTAGTCATTTGTTCGAATCACTCTAGCAGAGAGCTTTATCTGTTTTTTTAATAAAAAAAAGACCGCATCAAGCGGTCTTTCTTCAATAGTTAGTAAGTGTGTTTTATGCTTCTACTACTTCTTTTGTGTCGCATGAACCTCCAGTGCATCCACTTTTGCAAGAACAGCTTTTTCCACAAACGCTTCGTTTTCCTCCACCTCGAATCAATATAATCATTGCTACGACGAAGAACAACCAAGCTTTCCAATCTGCCCATCCAGTCATATTCAACGCAAATATCATGATGATAGCAGTCAAAAATGCTCATTTCTTAGCACCTTTACATCCTACTAGAAGAAGAAGACCAGCTAGAATTTCACCAACAATTGCTATCCATCCCCATACGTTAACAGAAAGGAAATCGAATCATAGTGCGTGAGCAGAACCTCCTAGCATATCTAGAACACCAGGTAGCATAGTAAACTTCATGATACCCATATAGAGCATCCCAAGACCAAGAAGAATACGTAGTACTCATAGAATTTTTCCACAATTTCAAGTTGAACAAGATTTCATGATTTATCAAAAAATAGTAAAATAAAGTAATAATATAATAGGAAATATCCGAACATATACAAGTAAATGATACTTTACAAAAAGTAAAGAAAATTTATAGTATTGATGTTGATTAACGTCTAAGAAAAGGTAGTTTCTTGAGGTTTGAAGTTTGTTTTTATCAATAGAGAAAATCAGCATGAAAATATATAGTGAGTATCTGTGGGTTTGGTTGAAAGGGTTGTTAATGGGTGCAGCAGATATAGTTCCATGAGTTTCCTGAGGGACCATGGCTTTCATTACTGGTATATATGAACGTTTGATAAATGCACTCTCAAGTGTTTCTCTCTGAATGATGACTGATCTAAGAAAATGAGAAATACGTAAGATATGGACTGCGATTGATGGAACGTTTCTTCTCAGTCTAGCAATAGGAGTAGCATGTAGTGTTTTGGCATTCTCATCTCTCTTGAGTGCTGGGTTAGAAAGTCATCCTCATTATCTCTATGCATTTTTTGCATGATTGATCATAGCATCTGCTCAGATGATTTATAAGCATGTGCAGCATCGAAATTGAAAGAGAGTAGCGGTAGTATGTCTTGCTTTGCTGGTATGAGTGTTAATTACACAAATCACTCCAACACAGATAGAACCTACGTATCTCATGATATTCCTATCTGCTGCAATTGCTATCTGTGCTATGATCTTACCAGGTATCTCAGGTAGCTTTATTTTGTTGTTGTTAGGGATGTATGAGCCAGTGATCAATGCCATACATGACAAAAATCTTCTTTTCATATGAGTCTTCGCTCTGGGTGCAATCATAGGTTTGCTAAGTTTTGTCCGTCTGATCAAGTATATGTTTGATACATATCATGATACTACTATAGCAGCTTTGATATGATTGATGTTATGATCACTGCCAAAGCTTTGGCCACGAGCTCAAGAAAGTTTTTATCCGACTATTAGTACAACTCCTAATGCTATAATCATATGGATAGTTGTCCTATTTATTGTATGATATCTACTAGTAACCATGGTAGAAAAATTATCAAAAAATAAGACTCACTTGTAAAAGAACTTATTTATTGATAAAATAATCATGAAACGAATTGTCTGTGAAAATATAAGATCTGCATATAATGTATGAAACATCGTACGTACAGCTGACGGACTTGGGCGATGAGTAATTATATCATGATACTCAGCTCCATTAGATCATCCCAAAGTGCAGAAAACTGCTCTATGAGCACAAGAAGAAATACAACATAAGCACTTCCTAGATCCACAAGATACCTTAGATCGGTTGAAAGAAGCTTGATGTACAATCATAGCAGCTGAGAAGTCTGAAGAAAGTATCCCCCTAGATCAAATAAAAAATATTGAAGGTGATTGTGCAGTAATCGTTGGTAATGAGATTGTTGGCGTGATGCAAGAAACATTAGATCAAGTAGATCATATAGTGCATATTCCTATGTTAGGATGCAAGGAGTCTCTCAACGTATGACAAGCTTCGGCTATCTTTATGCGAGCTATTTAGTGATACATCTAGCCACTTACATATCATCAGTCAATACTGACTAAGCTACCTGTCATAAAACTGGCTTGATCAGAAAGGAGAAAGCACACAAGATTCGCAACTTCTTCAGGTTTTCATCGACGTTCTATAAATTGTCCTTTGGATAATTCATGTTTTGCAGCATTAACATTTCAATCAAAACTTTTTTCAGCTAATTTTTTGGCATTATGAAGAGCTTGTGGAGTTTCTATAGTTCATGGACAAACACAGTTTACTCTAATATTGTCTGCAGCATAATCTAACGCAGTAGATTTGGTAAGTTGACCAATAGCAGCCTTAGTTGCTCCATAGATGCTACTTTTCCTTTTAGCAACAAAGGTCTGATCTGATCACATCAAAACAAGAGATCATCATCCTTGTTGTTGCATCAGAGGAATAATGTTCTTCATGGTCATGAAAATATGAGTCGTATTGAGATTTCGAACAGCGTTCCAGTCTTCTAGGCTAGTGCTCACTACATCACCCACTATATGTTTTCCAGCACAGCAGAATAAACCATCAATGCGTCAAAATCTTGCATGCGTCTCATGTATAACCTCAGCCAATCTATGGAAATCTGTAACATCACCAGCATAGAACTGTATACGATCAGCTGATACACCACTAGCCACAATATCCTCTACCATTTGATTTCCTATCTCTTCTCTACGAGCCATGAATACAACAGATGCTCATTCTTCGAGTGCACGATAAACACTAGATTGTGCCATTCCACTGGTTCATCCAGTGATAAAAATTACTTTTCCCTTTAGTATCATATAGAAAAGACAGTATTAAATATCTTTACTATATAGATGACTCAAAAGTTTGGCAATTTTTTGAATAAAAAGAAAACTCTAGACGAAGGGAAGACAACGAATAGAGTTAACCATCATATAGGGTGTTAATATCTTGGCTCAGTTAGTATAACTACTGAACTTTTATAACTTTAGTAGAGTATGTATCTCCATTCTTTGTGATAATTCTTGCAATATATGTTCCAACAACCAAGCGTTCAATAGAAATTGAGCTTGAGTTTGCTTGTTGCATAACAAGATTGCCTGAAAGATCATAAAGAGAGATTAACTCAATATCAGTTATGTTTTTAACCTGCACTACTGAACTTGCAGGGTTCGGGTATAAGAGTAGTTCTTGAGCTGTGATAATGCTCTGTGATGAACTTGATGTTGTCACTTCAGCGATTACCCATTCGCTATAAGTACAGGTAAAACCATCTCCACCTGGACCTGGAAGATGTTGTAGCACGATGACTTCTATGCTGTCATCTACTGGTGGGATAGGGAAGTAAACCGGATTGTTTCCAGTAACTACCCATGTGGTATCATCGTTTACAATGTAAGCAGCATCAAAACCACCCACTTGCCAGTCTATGGCTTCAACGGTAATGAGGTCACCATCAATACTTATCAATGGTGCTTCTACCTGTTCACAACCTGTGCATTCATATAGATCAGTTGACCAAATATAGTTGTGACAGATAGTTCCATTTACCGTAATTCGAATATCGATTAAGATTGAGTCGGTAGTAAGATTTACAATTGACATTGAAGTAGGACTGCCACCTTGACAGAACCATCCACCATTTGCAGAATAGCAAGTTGAGTAGTTTAGATCTGAGTAGATATACAATTCTTCATCAATCATGCAGACATCTGGAGCTTGAATAGAGTCACAAATGCTTGGCACAATAGGACATTCTATATCCAAGTCGTCTTGCAAGTATGGACCATAACTCATTTGAGAGTTTGGCATGATGAAGTAGTTGCTTTCTAACGTTTCTGGACCATTGCTGTAGCTTACTGTTTTGCAGTAGATTGGTAAGTTGAAACCACCATTAACAGGCATTGTTGGAACAGTTTTTAGAGGTACTCGTAGTTGGAAATCAGTACATTGCTCTGCAGCAATTCGAATACCAAAACTACAACCACCAGATGGAAAGCCAACAAAAGAGCATTGAATCTCTCCGTCATAATCCCATCCACTATACTCCAAGAAAAAGCCATTGATTCCAATGGTTGTCCAGTAGCTGGTATCAATTGTGGTGTTGCTATGTGGGTTAATGTTTCCGTTTATGAGGACAAACATAGCATTGTCATCAACGGTTACTTCATAGCTCATATCAAAATAGTCATTGTTTTGAATTTGAATTTGAGCTGAACAGTAATTGAATACTGTCATAAGTAGGAAGCTGGTAATAATTAATTTGTTGATCATAATCAATTCTGGGTTTAATTAAGTTTAATAGTGTGAAAAATAAAAATATTCCATTCTCTCTAGAAAGAAAAATTTCCCTAGAAGGAAGGGAATATCTTTATCTACACTACGGCTATTAATGACTTCAGTTACTCATTTTCTTTTGTTTGAGTTAGCAGAATAATTAAGAAACAATGAAAGTCAAGAAACTTGACAAATTTAGATAAAGTGAGGAAAAGAACTTTGACACCATCTTCAAAAACAATACAAAAGTTATTCTTACTACAACGCTATTATGAACCTAATTCTTCTCTATCTTAGAAAATACCGTAAACTTCTTACTATAGCTTTGGGACTTGCTGTAATCAACCAAGTATTCTCTCTCGTGAGTCCACAAATCATGCGTATTTTTATGGATCAGTATGCAACGAATCTTGATGCCTATACGCAAGAGACATTTATTCGTTGAGTGATTAAACGAACACTGATAGCAATAGGTGCAGCATGAATATCTAGAATAGCAAAGGCATTCCAAGATTATTATGTAAGTCTCATGAGTCAAACAATAGGTTCTCGCCTCTATGCGGAGTGAGTGAGTCATTCATTCTCTCTGCCGTATAGAGTATTTGAAGATCGGCAGTCAGGGTCTCTCTTGGATAAGCTACTCAAAGCTCGTACAGATATACAAAACCTCCTCAATAGTCTTATAAGTACCGTGTTTATTACATGAGTTGGTATACTCATAGTCACAGTATATGCATATCGAGTTCATCGACGAATCGGTGCATTATTTTCTCTTATGGTACCCCTATTGGCATGGACAACTATGTGAATCTCACGTCGTATTAGATGATCACAAAAGAAGATTGTAAAGAAATCCGCTGAGTTGAGCGGTTCAACAGTAGAGAATATCAAAAACGTGACATTGATTAAATCTCTATGACTAGAGAAACAAGAAGTTGATCATTTGACATCAGTAAACGAAGAACTCATAGGTCTAGAAATAGATAAGCTCAAAATCATAAAAGTACTCAACTTTAGTCAATGAACATTAATCAATACACTAAGAAATATTCTACAAGCAGTAATGCTGTGGATGATCTTCACCTGAAAGATTAGTATCGGTGAGTTCTTTTCTCTCTTGTTCTATTCTTTCTTGCTCTTCAATCCATTATACAGATTGCCCGAGGTGGCTAGATATGTTCAAGAAGCTCGTGCAAGTTCAGAAACATTACAACAAATCTTTAATCTTGAGAAAGAACGTCACACAGAACAAGGAAAACATATAGAAAAAATTAGTGCTATAGAATGCAAGGACATAACATTCTCTTATGATGACGTCAATGCAATCAAAGAAATTAGTCGAAAACTAGAACCTGGAGAGACTATCGCATTTGTAGGTCCATCTGGATCATGAAAATCTACTATACTAAAACTACTTGCTGGGCTCTATGAGCCAAACACATGAGAGGTATTGATCAATCACTTGAAAGCAAAAGATGTCGCTCGATCATCAGTAAAGCAGCGTTTGTGAGTGGTGTCCCAAGATACACAGCTTTTCACTGGTACAGTCAGACAGAATCTGACTTTTGTTGCGCCTCACGCCACTGATGAGAGATGTCGAGAAGTACTAGCAAACGCCAAGCTCTTTGATTTTGTCAAAGATCATGCAGATTGACTGGATGCTCGTATAGGAGAATGATGATTGAAGTTATCTTGATGACAGAAGCAACGTCTCGCTATAGCAAGGGCTCTACTGAGGGATCCAGATGTTTTGATTTTTGATGAAGCTACCAGTGCACTAGATTCTCTGATTGAAGCAGAGATCACCGAGACTATCAAACAGATCGCAGAAAAGAATAAATCATTGATGACAATACTAGTAGCACATCGTCTCTCAACGATCATGCATGCAGATACTATTCTTGTCTTGGAAAAAGGATCTATAGTAGAAAGATGAAAGCATGATGAGTTAGTGAAAAAGAAGGGTCTCTACTATGCAATGTGGAGACAACAGAGTGGTTCTATCTAATGTAATAACATGAAAACAGCAATCATCTGATGATGAGCAGCAGGTATGATGACTGCAGCAACACTAATTGAAAGTGGTGTACGTTGAGAAGATATTATGCTATTTGAAAAAAACAAATGACTGTGAGCAAAAGTTATTATATCTGGATGAGGTCGCTGCAATGTTACTACATGAATCTATAAGAGCAAAGAACTCCTGGCTAACTATCCTAGATGATCAGAGTTTCTGAAACCAGCTTTTCAACTGTTCTGACCAAGATCCATTAGACGTCGATTTGAATCACATTGAGTCCCATTGAAGCAGGAAGATGATCTTCGTATTTTTCCTTGTTCAGATGATGGTAAACATATCGTAGGAGTCTTTGAAGACCTTTTCGCTGAAAAGAAACTTAATCTTTGTCTCGGAGAATCAGTAAATGCTGTTATGAGGAGTACAAGGCAGAACAAATATGAAGTAGTGACTTCTAGTAATACATATTTTGTAGACAATGTAGTGATCACAACATGATGAAATGCATATGCTCATACCTGATCCACTGGAGATGGTTATTCTTTTGCAAAAAGTCTATGACATAAGATAACGCAGTTATGACCATCATTAAACAGTTTCAAAACAGCAGAGGAGTATCTCTATCCGTGTAGCTGAATTGCTTTTCAGGATGCAGTTGTTCATTCAACTAATGGTAAAGCACAAGGTCCTGTGTTGCTCACTCATTTTTGAGTAACATGACCAGCTATCTTTGCTTTTTCATCATTGATTCCTTACGAGGAAGTGAAAAAAGACAAGCCATACAAGATACTACTCCAACCACTAGCAGACAAAAGATATGAAGAGTGGAACAATCTATTGTTAGAAGAGGCAAAATCTAGTTCTAAGAAAGAGTTATCCACGATTCTTCGTAATCATCTACCAAGGAAGTTTGTTGATGTTTTGTTAATAAAACTTAATCTCAAAAAGTGATATACCATGGCCTCACTCTCAAAGGATGATCGCAAAAAAATAGCAAACATATTGTGATCATGAATCCCATTGCATCTCATTCAGCGTAGACCTGGTGATGAGTTTGTCACTGCATGATGAGTATCTCTTGATGAGGTACATAAAGAGACATGTGAGTCTCTCATTTCTCCATGATTATATTTTGCATGAGAAATCTTGGATATAGATTGATATACAGGTTGATTCAATCTTTCATCTAGTCGAGCAACAGGGAAACTAGTTGGAGAAGCTATTGGAGTATAAGCATTTACTAAAACATATTCTATGAAGTATAATACATGAAAAATTAAAAGTGAACATGGAGTTATCAAAGATTTTAAAAAGTTTCTTCAAAAAATTTCAGAGATAAAAGAAGTGATTCGTATTATACCATGACGTATTGCAAGAACACAATGATGACCAGGAAGAATTCACGTGACCCATTCATATGAAACTGATTCGGGTCAGAAATTTATGATGAAAAAATGAGGTACAGCACAAGAACTTTTTGTGACTATTCCAGAAAGTAAGAGAGATGATGTATTGGATCAGATCAAACAGCTAGTAGAGAGTCTGTAAATAGTGGATTTAAGGTTGGCTTAAGATTACTTCCTAAAATTTGCAATTAATAACTATACTTACTATAGTTAGCTACCGTTTTGGTACACTTTTATACCCTTCTACTTACCTACACATGAAGAAAATCTACACAATTATTATGATGGCGATGATCGCTATCTGAGCCATGTCATTGGCACACGCTAGTGAGCATGATGAAGCATATCATGCTGAGTACAATGCTATGATGGAAGCACAACAAGAAGCAATTGAGGCAACAATCGTAGATTGAGATTTTGATGCATTTGTATGAGCTGTTGAGTCACACCAAGAAAAGATGGAGACAAGACAAGAAGAGTATTGTGAAAACTATGAACATGACGAAGACGATCATGAAGAAGATGAGGATCATGAAGATAATGATGACGGAGAATATCATAAGATGAGAATGAAATGTAATAGTGATTATGAGAAAGAAGAAGTATCAGAAGAAGAGAAAATGAAAATGTTAGAAGAAAAGTTTGAATATCTAGTTGAGTATCATGCAGAGCATGGTATGCTACCTCAAAAAGAAGACATGCACAAACCAATGTGAATGAAAAAAGAAATGGGAGAGATGAGAGAAGAAAGAAAAGATATGATGAAGGAACATCGTAAAGACAGAAAGCATTTCAAACAAGAACATAGAGGTTTAGTGAAAAAAGCACTATGATCAGCAAGCAAAGAAAGATTGATGACACTTGTTCAGAAGATTGACATGATGTTGTCTCAAGTAGATGATGAAAAGACAGTAGACATCTTATGAGGTATCAAGGAAGTAGTTGAAGAAGTATTAGCGGAATAGAAATATCTACCTACAAAAAAACGAGCCAACTGGCTCGTTTTTTTAGTTTTCTTAAATTCTAGGTAGTTCTATTCTGTATATACAACACTATTTTGAAGTGCATTGATTGCTGTTGAAAAAGATGCAATTCATTGAGCTCATTTGATCATAGTATATGCTCCTGTTCTTGTGTCCAATACAACAGTGTTTGGAGTTCAGTTTACTCATAGTCTTCTTCATCGATTCTTTTGTGTAGCAACTTCATCTGTTGCATGTCACTCATTGATACATGCTTCCATTCTCAGTGGGTCAAGACCATTACTTTCAGCGATTGCTTTAATTCTTGTCATTGTTGGCTGCAGTCATGATGTAGCAAATAGTTGTGCTTTGTGATTGTAGAAGATGTCTAGTCCTCATTGAATAAATGCACATTCAGCAGACTCAGCTGCTTGTTGAGCAAGTTTATGATAATCTCATTGTAAAGGAAACATACCTACACTAGTACGCACTGATCCTTTGTGGAGTTCTTCTCTTAGTGTATCAAGTATTCCATCAGTGTGTTGTCTTCTACAGTATGGACACTGGAAGTCAACAAACTCAACAACAACAATAGGTGCATCTGTCGATCCTCTCATATGAAAAGCATCAACAAACTGTGAAATGAGTCATTGTTCAAGTTGTCCATAACCTGTTGGTAAAGTAAATACAGGTTCAAGAGCAGTCATCTTGGCATCATATCCAACTTGAAGATATTCTTCTATACTCTCAATAATTGCATAGAGGGTTGAAGATGGTTCATAGGCTTTTTGATAGCTATCTAATTTTGTGATCAATACGGGAATGATAGCTGTTTTTTCTTCTATAAGATTATCCAATGTGGGATACAATTTTGCTAGTGGATCTGAGTTCTGTGCATGAACAAAGCTTAGTCATAGTATTCAAAGACTAGCTGCAAGTAATAGTTTTTTAATCATGGA
The DNA here is from genome assembly GCA_020631605.1 of bacterium. Lineage (GTDB taxonomy): Bacteria > Patescibacteriota > Gracilibacteria > Absconditabacterales > Absconditicoccaceae > JAHDGZ01. The sequence goes on along the minus strand of JAHDGZ010000023.1, from coordinate 7,454 downwards.
TTTTCTGAGAAAGATTAAAGATAGCTTATACTATCAAAAAAACTGTCTTCATTTCAAGAGATTTTGGGAAATGTCCTACAAATTATTGTGAAACTTTAACCCACCACTCATTCTCTCTCAGCATAGGTGGTGTCCAAGGGTCATTATATTGAGCCAATTGAAAATCTCCTGTATGATTTAGTGATGACTTTACTAAATTATCTCTAAATTGAGATAGTTGCTTATTAGAACGAGATTCATAGGCATATCATGCAAATGATCGTACGTAGTATGACTCTTTTGGGACTTCACGAAATGAGATATTTTTATTATTTGGTGTAGGCAATGTATCAAGTGTATATCACTCTGGCATAACAAATGATACAACATAATCATCTGACTGTGTTGCAGAAAGTACAGGTGCGGTCATAGATATTTTTTCAGATTGAGACTCACTCAATACCGGAGCTGTCATTTTGATTGATGCTTGTGAGGTATTACCACCAAAGATATACCCTGCCAATATACGAAATCATTGGTTCAGAGCCTGGCTTTGATCTCAAGGTACAGTCACAGTAGCAACAATCATTGGTCAGATATCTTTTTGTTGTATATTGCCTCGTTCTTGGACAAGGGTTGCAGGGGGACGTTTAACTCACTTGCTAACATAGTATCATCGAGCAAATCGAGCAACAATTCAGAGGATTAGAATAATGAGAAGTAGTTTTCGCATCATGTACATAACTGATAAAATTATTTTCTTGTATCATTCCATCAAATGATTTCATCACGTAACCATCTTGCAGTGACACTAAGATGTGACGCATGAGATTGCACTTTCTCTTTAGAGAAAATAATTACTTGCGGTGATTCATGTTCTATTCACAGATCATCAGCTATCTCATACTTTGTGTCCGCAGTGTTCAATACATCAAGAAGATAGATGGGAGTGTTATTCTCTTTCGCGAAGAGTCCTACTTGTTTATGGGCATTGGCAGAAATAGGACAAGTTGGGGAATGTTTGAATAATATTCGATCGCTATGTGACTCTTTGATAGCATGATATTCTTTGCTAGTGGTTATAT
>JAHDGZ010000023.1:0-6290 GCA_020631605.1 bacterium | reverse complement strand
AGAATCATCTTGTATAAACTTAAGCAACAGTCCACATCAAATCAGTGGTAGATTTTTGATGATATACTGACCTACTATAGTGATCGTAGGGTGTCCCTGAATAGGGCAGGTTCAGAAACATAAATCTGGAGCTGTGATGAAAGGGAGAAATGTTCCTCACATGTGTGCCATAAAAAACCAGAATCAGATTTTTCTAAAGAATCATCTATGAAGAAACGAAAGCCCGATCAATACTTCACTGATACCCAAAAAAGGATAAAACCATTCTAAATCAACAAAAGTAATCGCAGAAAAAATTACTTCCTCTGCTGGAGATCCCCCGATTAGTTTATGGAGTCAGAAAAGTATGTAGACTGCAGCCATACTAAGCTGAATAAGTGTGATGATATGTTTATGTTTGAGTGTCATGATTTAGTGTAAGCGTGTTATATAAAATATCTATTTTAGCGAAGTGGTAGGTACAGTTCTGTGACCCACTCAGCTGGGTTGCTTGTTGTTCTTGGGTCGGTGAGATACAACTCATAAGCAGGTTGTTTTTTATTTATCTTTTTTTTGAGGTGCATAGCAGATCCATACAAAGCTGACCAAGAATTGCCTATATATCTATAGTCTCAGTTGTGTGTAACTTTGAGACTTTTTCATCAAGGTACGGCATGCCATTCCATATTCTCGGGTAGTGTGATTGACTCTTTTACTGAAGGGTTAACCATCATACAGGAAACAAAATTAAATATTCCCGTCTTTAGATCTGTTTTAGGATATAAGGAAAATCATCAGAGAAGTTGAATGTTATTCTCCTTTGCAAACTGCATGAGAGTAGAGTAGTCAGCTCACATGACTTTGGGCATATCATTTTGATGAGCAGTATTCGTAATTCAGAAACCAAAAAGTCTTTCTGCAAACACTTCTCAGCTATAGTTAGTAGATGTTTCTAGCTTTCCTTTCTCTGTTAAATCTTTGAGCATGATAAGACCAGCTTTAAAATCTTTGGATATCATGGAGATCATCATCGGCTTCATCCAAAAGAGGAAGAAAGGAAGTTTACCTTGTAGCTTTCGTGTAACAATCGTTTGTCATGCTTTTTCATTAAGTTCGATTTGTGTTGATGAGACGGTTTTTCGTGGTTTGGTGAAGACAAGTTTACTATGGATATGTTGGTGTGGTGCAATAGTTAGGTTGATCTGATGTCAGGCACCTATTCTTTCTCATTCTCGGAATGAGATTGCTCACTCAGTACCATCTACTCATTCTAACCATGTTTTTGCATCTCTCTCTTGTACCATTCGAGGTGACCAAATTTGTTGTTTTTCAAAAGTGTTCATCAGTTCCCAGACAGTGTTGGCTGGTGCATTGATTGTTTCAGAAACAGATAATGAATAATTCGTAGAAAACATGCTAAGGGAATACGAATAAAAAATGTGCTTATACTTCTTCTCACTTCCATTGTCTAAACTCTTTATCAGTTTTTTTAATCTGTGGAAGTATATCGTCGGTGATCTTTCTTACCTTGATGAATGTTGATCAACGCATAACTAGCTTAGTAAATCTATGGACACCATCAAGTATAATTCGTTTATTCTTGAAAAAATAGACCTCGATCGGATAGCTTATGTCTGCATTGATAACTTTCTCTGCATGCTTTGTCTCTTTATCAAAATTCTTTATCAACATCCTTGGACTCAGATTCCAATCATCAGTACCAAGAGATTCTAGATAGCAAATATCCAAGTTGTGCTCCAGCACATACAAAGGTAGATCTTCTACTGGACGCTCAATAGCCCAAAGTACTTCTTCGTTGATTCGGAATCAAAGATCGATAGCGGCTGGTATACTAGACATCAGTAAGAATCTAAATAAAAGTGCCCAAATGTGAAGCGATCAATATGTTAATCTTTCAGGTGATCAAACACGCCTATGTTTTTTTCAGCATTGTGCAATATTTCAAAAATACCTACCAGATGTTTATCATGAAGTGTCTGTGTGCTTTTGATTTCTAGTTTAGCTATCACTTTTGATACGTGATCAAATAAACCATGAAGCAATGGGTATTGGTGTACTAGCCAAGCACCACGACCAACCCTCAGTATCTGCATATCTTTTTTTTTGTAATCTATGAGATCAAACCACATTCCATTATGGAATGTTCGTCTCCGACCATATCCTATATCTTTTTTTGTGTGACTAAACTGTTTCATCAATCAATCTATCTCAGCAATAATGTTTTCTTTATTCTCTGATGGCATGAGAGGGAGATAAGAAATAAATTCTTCAGTAGCATTCTATTTCTTTTGTGATTTTTCATAGATCGATATCCACTGTGTACTAGATATTTTTCACAGTAATTCGCGAACTAAGTCAAAAGGAATGTCATCAATGTTCTTGAATCTAATACAAGATTTTCCCATATCCAATTTTCTTGAGCTATGGAGTGGCCGTTGTTCAAGAAACCAAGAGAGTATCTCAGTATCAGCATATACTCACATATGATAAAGATTGATTCATCATTTTTGGTTTGCAAGATTTACGAATGGCAACGGAAGTGATGGATCGCAATGATAGCCGGATGGATAGTCGTCTTTTGAAACTACATAACCGAGCATCTTATAGTTGATACACTCAGTAAATCACAAAGGCTCCAATGTTTCTTTGCAAATATTTCTGAGCGTCACAAAACTTTTAAGACGCTCTTCAGGGATCTGTGAAATATATCTATCAACAGTTGTCATATCTCTTTCCAAGATAAATACTTTTATCAAAGAAACTATCAGTATTTTCTACAGAGAAACAATTCAATTTCACTATGCTCACTTGACTTATACTAAGCTATTGTATATTTTGAGTATACTTTATAATAAAGAACTAAAATATATGAAACTAGTATGTTGATCTAATAAGACAAACCTTGCTGACTGTTGTTGTGTAGCAGCACGAACATGATTTCTACAGTATCAATGAGAAGAAGCAATGGCCATGTGTTTATCAGAACCATGAATAGAGGCTGAAAATATCTTCGATTATGTTCAAGTACCCTTACCCAAACTAAGCAAAAAGGTAGAAGCATGATCAACACTTATTCTTATCAATCACAATAGAGTAGAGGATAGTATTGCAGATAGAGATAGGTATAACATAGATACTATAATTGATAATGCTGCTCTAGATATTACATGTGATTATCCATTGATGGTCAGAACTGATAAGGTCTGATCTGTTGGAACATTGATTGCAGAGATTTTTGTAGAGCAAGTATACGTACCAACCAAAGAGGAAGCTACGCTTTTGTTGGTGGCTATTGCTAGTGAAACATTTTTGTCTGATAGTCCTCAGACTACGCAGCGTGATACTCATGCTTGTGAATGGCTTAATGAAATTGCTTGAATTGAGGATATTGCATGATTTGTACAAGAACTAAGTAACTAAATTTTACTCCCCTTATGAGAAAAAAATGAAAAAATATTATATATTATTAGCACTGACATCTCTTACTATGATCGTCTCAGCATGTGGACAAACACCATCTTCAGAACCTGTTGAGAGTACAGGAACATGAGGGATAGTAGGCATTGTTGATGCTATCAGATGAGTATGAACAGAGCCATTTTGGTGATTTACTGCATCTGGTAATACTATAGAACGACGTGTACCTTCTGATGAGTGATGAGTACAAACAACTACATTTGTGTGAGTCAAGCAACTTATTGAAGAAGAATCAGTGATATACAAAGACACAAATGACAAAATAATCATCACAAGAAGCAAAACTGATTGTAATGACTGAATGAGCGACATAGTATATCCTTATAGTGTTTCAATAAGCTATAGTGACAATGAATATGCATGATGTGCTGAATTAATTGAAGAATAAACCATGACTCAAGACAAACGAAAGAAGTCTCTTATTCGATTCCGTCAGGATCTACGTATTTTTGATAACACGGCGTTCTTTTATGCTGCACAAGAATCAGTAGAAATTCTTCCTGTTTTTGTCCTGGACAAAAAATTTCTTGATCACAAAGAAGATAAAAGATTATGATTCCTATATGCCGCTTTGGAAAAACTCTCAGAGGATATACAGCAGCTTTGAGGGAAGCTCACAGTTCTATATGGAGAGCCAGCAGAAGAGATTCAGAAGATAGCTGAAGCAGAATGAGTAGATGCAGTCTACCATAATAGGTCGTATGGAACTTGAAGAGAAAAAAGAGATAGCATAGTGCATAATTGGTGTTTGGATAATGGAGTAGAGCATAAGAGTTTTACGGATTATCTTTTACTAGACCCAAGTGAAGTTGAGCAAAGAAAGGTGTATACACCATTCTATAAAAAGCGAATACCTCAAGTACAAGAAAGGTGGAACGATCGAACTCCATTGGAGGTAAAGAGCATCAATCAAACATCTCAAGATGGAACCTGATTAGTAGATTGGGATCATCTTTTTCTGACAAAAAAACATCAGCACTGGCCGGTGCACTGAATAAGAGAATACTTGAGAGGGCTAGATTTGTTTTCGTATGATCAAACGAGAAATATTCCTGCAAATCAGCAAGGTACAACAAGAATATCACCATATCTCAAGTTTTGATTACTTTCACCAAGAGAAACATATGCACACTTTTCCCGTTCGCCAAATGAAGGTCATGACATTGTCATTAAAGAGCTAGGTTGGCGTGAGTTCTGGCAACATATTATGCACTATTTTCCTTATGTAAAAGAAAGTGAGTTTCAGGCAAAGAGAAGAACAGTCAAACGAGAAAATAATAACGAGCGATTCAATGCTCGAAAAGAATGAAAAACCTGATATCCTTTAGTGGATGCTGCTATGAGACAATTGAAACAAGAGAATCGAATGCACAATCGTGTCAGAATGGTTGTAGCATCATTTTTGACAAAAGATCTTTTGATAGATCGAAGATGGTGAGAAGCACACTTTGCAAAATATTTATTAGACTATGATAGAAATATTAATATCTGAAACTGGCAACGATCAGCCAGCGTATGACCTGATCCAAAGCCACTACGTATATTCAACCCAATTCTACAGTCAAAACGTTTTGACCCATGAGTAGACTATATACTCAAATATGTCCCTGAGTTAGAGTGACAACCACTGGGAGCTATTCATGATCCTATCAAGTATTCGTTAGAATATCATAAGCCCATAATGGATCACTATGTATGGAGCAAAGAAGCAAAGATCAGATACAATGCATCTAGAGATAGATATCTTGCAGAACAAACTAGTTGATAGAGCTATTTCTCATAGAGATTAGGTGCTTATTTATTGATCTCAAAAGAGTATATCTGCAGTAGAGGATAGAAAGTTTCTCATTATCTCATCGTGGTAGTTCTTCTGTTCATTCACAATCAATAAAATCCATCAGTATTTTGTAATACATCTCAGCGTATCATAGTCATGAGACTCATCAAACCATATAGCAACATTCTGCTGCCAGGTAGTTGACCTCCAGATATTCTTCTGAGCTAAATCGTAGATCAGGTGATGAATCATTAATGCAGTTCATAGCTTTTTTTAGGTAATCAAACGCAGCTATATATGATTTCTGATTAACAAGATTATCTCCTAGTCGGAGCAGTGATGATATAGTACGATGATGGTTTTGTTGCGATGCTTCTATCATAAACTGCTCTGCTAGTATCGTGTTTCCATTGTAAATGTGATTGATTCATTGTTGATAAAAATAACGTCACTTTTCTCATCCTTCTTGTGCATAATCCCTCAGTATTCTCAAAGTATGATCTATTTTTTCATTGATGCTCTCTATCTCACCTCAAGCCATCACTCATTCATCGATAAGTTGTTGATGGTACTCGCTCAAAACAGTAATCGCATAATCTGGTTTGTAGTCTTTAATGCTACCAGCAATAAATGTGGCTAAGTCTTGAAGTATCTTAGAGTGTTTATGATGCTCACCTCTTAGTTGATAAACACGCCACAAATCATACATTATTTCATGATAATACTGTTGATCTGATACTAAAAGTAATAAAAGTTTTTTAAGTACCCATTCCTTCATATACATGTCTGCATCATAAACACTACGTAGCTTTTTGAGGTACTCAAGCGAATCCTTTTGGCTAAGTGTTTGTATGTGTTGTTCATAGAGTTTTTGAGCTAGTCTGTAATTTCCATCTGCATAGAAGATATGAGCAATTTGATCTATAGAAAGTTTTAGAACTTCATCAAGATAACTCATAATGTTTCTTAATGAGAAAGTTTGTTTGTGTGAATCGTCTACTGCAATCAACTCAAGCATCTCTTTTTTGAGACCATA
>JAHDGZ010000050.1 GCA_020631605.1 bacterium | reverse complement strand
CATGGTTCTGATAGTTGCTTGTATCTCTGGCAACAACTGAACATTGAGCTGATAGAGATCTTCACGACTTCTCATCTGAGGTTCGTTGAGCCACTCAAACGCGTCTAGCGCATTATTAACTTCTGGTGCTCCAGAAGTATATTCAAACAAATAGTAAAGTGTTATACCATAGGCACGCCTATCATATCACTTATCTGATTGAGCAGCCACAATTTTCTTGATTTGTGCATCTACTCAAGGTAATTCTTTTGCCAATATCCTCAGCGCAGCATCTTGAGGTGTTTCATCATAGTGCATACGTCACCCAGGGAACAGTCGCTTTATATTATGACCATGTGGTCTCGACTCTTTGTTTCTTCTCCCTATCAAAAACTCTGGTTCTACCAATTTATCATCTTTGTTTCATCGACGAAACACTACTATATCTACGTTGACCATAGGCGTAACACGTGATTGCAACTCTTGAAGCTGCTGCTCTTTTGATATCTTGGATAGTTGTTTGTCTGACATCTTTGCGATTATTCTAAAATCAACTCTATAGGACAATGATCGCTTCCCATAATATCTTGTCTATGTCTAAATGACTTCACACGAGAAATGAGTGACTTATGCACCATCGCGTAATCAATACGTCGTCAGACATTTCTTTGTCTAGCTCCTGCTCTGTAGCTTCGTCGAGTGTATTCATCTATTGCATCAGGCTGGAAATGACGAAAGATATCTACCACTTCTGCTTCCTCCATGAAATCTCCGATTCTTTTTCTTTCTTCTGGAAGAAATCAGATACTCTTCTTGTTTGCATCCGGGCGAGCAATATCTATCTCCGTGTGACAAATATTGAAATCTCCTACGAGAATATATGGTTTGTCCAAGGTTTTGAGATATGATGCCAACTCATCATAAAAAGCTAATTTGTAACTGAGCATTTCTGTGCCATCTGCTCTCGTTCAGCCATTTGGGAAATAGATATTCAAAAGAAAAAAATCATCAAATTCTAGTTGCGTCATTCTTCCATCCTCATGAAACTTTACTGAATGTTCAAACACATTACACTGTCCTATGCTACTGATATTGCTCAAAATTGCAGTCCCTGCATAACCAGCTCTTTGTCCAGCATGTCGACAAAGCGTCGGGTATTGCAACATTCTTAATTCAGGTGGTGCCTGATGCGCAAATGCCTTCGTCTCTTGGAAACACACTACGTTCGGCTTTTCTTTTTGCAAAAAATCCACCAGACCCTTCTTGAGAGCTGCGCGGACACCATTGACATTCCATACGATGATCTTCATTAGTTATCACAAGAGACTAAAGTGTGCTTATATTCTTATACAATATAGCTATATGTTATGGGTATTCTTTTTGTCTTTTCCATACATTCATGATAAGAAAAACTATTCAGGCAGACATTACATTTCACGATCTAACCTGAGAGGAAAACATCATTTTGAATGAAATTGCTTCTCAAGAACAAAATTTTGAGAGAATTTCCAATACCCTTTTCTCTATATTGAGGATAGGAATCACAGGAGTCAGAGACAACAAAGACAACATAGTCCTTGATCACGATGTAGGAAAGGTATCTGTTGAATGCTGGCTAATGAGATGTAACAAAAACTTAGGGAATATTCTTTCTAAAATTTCTGACATAACCTACCACGGATCAAGAAACTTTGTCGACATAAACTAGTTTAGTAGCTTCGTGATAAATGATTTTTTGTCATTTTTTTCTGGCTTATTTTTTTTCTTCAATCTTTTTTCTACTTTTTCTAAGTCTTCTCCAATTTCTTCTAATTCTTCTCCAATCTCATCTAGCTGCTCTTTTTGTTCTGATACTATACCTGTTACTACTTTCTTCAATCTTAGCTCAACAAAAAGACCTGCTGTATAGATAAACAATGGCACTCCTATCAATGAGTATATCATGATAACAACCTTGGACAACTTTGCTGTTGGGACGATATCCCCATAGCCGATGGTAGAAATTGACATCATTGCAAAATACAGTGAGTCAAATCGACTCAAATCTTCTGTGTGATAGAACACGATGGCACCTATTCCGATCAACAAAACAATCAACACCATCACTAAGAGCAATGTATCATGATCTGGATTCTTATTAAATCACAATCGACGTAGTATTCTTCTTCCCATTATATGATTAACTACTAGTTGAATAACTTAAGTATACTCACTATTGCTCTTTTTTGAAACTTTTAGTCTTCAACCAAGGTTAGATCAGCTCCTAGCTTGTTGAACTCTTCTACGAAATTTGGGAAACGTCTAAAGAGAGGCGTAATTGCGTTGAGCGTCGATGTTCCTTCTGCTGACATACAAGCGAGTAATAAACCATAACTAGCTTGAATGATATCGCTACAAACAAGATTTGCAGGGCTGAACTTCGTTGGACCATTGGTAATAATTGTTACTGGGTTTGCCAAGAGAGCGTTTGCTTTCATTTTTGCTAACTCTTGTACATAGAAAAATCCATATTCATAGAACAGATTATCGAATATTGCCTGACCTGATGCCTTTAGGGCTACTACTACCATAGAGTGAACAAAATCTGCTGGGAGCAATGGTCGTTGCAATGCATGTACTCTCAGAGGATTTCCTTTTATGGTTTTTTGTATTTCTAGTTTCTGGTTTGACGGTACAAAGATACTGTCGTTTTCATGATTGAGCTGCACTGATACTCATAGCTTCTCAAATACTTGTAAGATTCATCACATGTGAGGGATAATCGCATTTTCTATGGTAACTTCTCCTCACGTCATCACTGTAGCTGCAATAATTCATGCAACATCTAAGTGATCTGACACAACAGTTCGTTCCACTCACTGTAGTGAGTCTACTCATTCAATTATTATTTTGTTACTTCAAATTCCATCTATTTTTGCTCACATCTGCACCAACATATTACAGAGATCTTGTGTGTGTGGCTCACATGCTGCATTGTAGATCACCGTGGTTCATTGTGTCATAACTGCTAACAATATCAAGTTCTCTGTACCGGTAACTGATGGAAACCACTGTCGCACTGTGGTCCCTTGTAGATTTTTTGCTTCTAGATGATAGTCACCATTGATTTTCTCATAGGTTGCTCACATCTTGACCATGTTTTCTATCAGGACATCCAATGGACGTGTTCACAACTTACATCCTTGTGGGATAGGCATACTTGCCTTACCAAAACGTTTGAGTAATGGCCCTAGCAACATCACCGAAGACTTCATCTTTTGACTCAACTCCGCATCGATCACAAAGTCTGAGATTGTAGAACAATTTAGTGTCAGAGAATTGTCTCCTGTCCACTCTA
>JAHDGZ010000049.1 GCA_020631605.1 bacterium | reverse complement strand
ACTATTATCGACACTTGGTGTAGTAGAAATTGCTGATGTGATAATAGTGTAGTCATATAAAATACAACATTGACCAAACTATTTTGTTTCTTTACTATTCTCTACCAATAGAGTTCATACACTATAACTTGTTAGAAACTACTATACTAAGCTAACAAACACAATCACTCTCTTCTACATAGTATCAACCCAAACCACAAAGAGATACTATATCTCTGCGGATCTCACTCAAACCTACTCATTCATAATTGAGAAAGAAACTCTTTGCATTCAGCAAATCATAATTAAATAAGCATTTTTAACAGAACAGAATGTAAGAGACAGAGAGCGCAAGAAAAAGTTGCAAAAAAATGAAAATAATATATCAAAAGAACATCATGATAAAAAGATATATATCATTGAGTCTTTTGATTATTTATCTCTTTTGTGCAGGGACATTTTTTCACGTTCAAGCAATGGGAGTATCTGATGTAGTTGAGATGGAATGAGATTGTTTGATGCATCATGCAATTGATTCTACTTCATTGCCGATCAATAATGGATGCTATGAGAAGTGTTTGGGTATATATGATGATTTTTTTTGAGGTGATATAGTAGAAAAGACATCTCCAGTTATCTATTTATGTTTGGTTGATAGAGCAAACCTGAGTGTGCAAGCAGTATCACTAAAAAATAGTACATTCTATAAGACAATGCTAGATAGGTGATGAGTCAATCTTGCAACACCGCAGCACTATACCAAAGCCATTAGAAAAATAGAATAAAAGCATATGAAGTAATCATGATTATTTTTATATGACAATTTTTTGACTAATGAAAAAAATAGCACTCTGACTTCTCTGTTTATCTAGTTTTGTACTCCTTACAGCTTGTAATACAAAACCTTGAACATCAACAGTAGAAGCAAACTATGAAACAATAGAGCTTGGACATGATGGACGAAGCACCATACCAGCAACAACTACGCTACCAGCATGAAAAAACTATAAATTTGCTATTACGCCAGAAAAGAATGGCATATGATGCATGTCTACAATCAAACGAGCTGGAACAACAGCCAATGACGCAAGACTCATACAAGAAGGAGAAACCGTAGAGTTTGAAATCAAAAACGCCCAACCAGGAGAATATGAATTTGTTTGTAATGGCATGGGCATGAAGCAAGGAAGCATCATCATTGAATAATCTCTTTTTATACACATCTCATAACTCATGAAAAAACTACTATGAGGATATTTTGTCCTACTAATATATTTCTTGTGAATCGGATTTATCTCTGGTTCTATTGTCCATTTCACACTCAATCCACGAAGATTTGGAACTATTCTTGTTGTTGGTTGAATACTTTTTGCCATAGCGACATACATTCAAGATTTTCGAGGGAACAAAGACACTAATCTAACATGGAAGCATATATTATCTCGTGTGTTCACATGAGTGTTTCTTTCTATTGGAATGGGAATGATTTCTGGTTCTATTCAGCACTTTGATGAAATCACTTACCAAGCATTGCGGTATATCCCTATAGGTACGTTTGTTTCTTTGCTTACTTGGCGACTACAAGAAGAAAAACTTCGTAAAGGCATTTCTCTCATGGCACGATTATGAGTTACCCTATGACTAACTTTATTGAGCATCGTCGTATCTTGATATATTCAAGAGAAAATGTTCCCTAACGGACCAATCAATGGGCATCATGCGGAATGAGATACACAACACTTACATGACAATTCACATCCACATGAGACTAGTTTCATTCCAAGGGAAGGGAAACTAAATCGTGAAGACTTTAGCAATGAAGAGAAAATCAACATCCATATGTGCTTGATGTGATGAGGTGAAGGTTGCGACACCATCAAAGACAAAGATAATATGGAGACATACGCTGATGCTATACAAGAGCAGTGTGAAATCATGCCGTGAATGGAAGATTGCGATACATACTTTGGCACACAGACAAACAAGATAGATCTATGAGAGAGGTATGATACCAGTACGGCAACTATATCAGAATCTAAAAAACAACAAAAAATAGTAAAACTAACAGATGGCGATAGCTACGACATATCTATCGACAACATTATCGGAAATATAGGTGGGAAAGAGATCAGAATGATGTGATACAACGGCTCTATACCCTGACCACTAGTACAAGTTGAACAATGAGCTAGCATAGAGTTGAATGTAACTAATAATGTGTGAGATATCGAAACAACAGTCCACCACCATGGGTTGAGATGAAAAGACACTGAAGATGGAGTTCCCAAAAGTATGGGTGGTTTTGATGTGCCTGCCAAACAAGGAGAAACACTTACTTATCAACTTGAGTTCCCTGACGCATGAATATATCGATATCATCCTCATGTAAGAGAAGATTTCCAACAAGAACTTGGACTTTATGGTAACTACATGGTAACACCCAAAGAAAACAAATACCGAAACAACGTAGATAATGAGGAAGTTTTCATTCTAGATGATATTCAACTAGATGATAATGGCATAGCTCCATTCTATACAGGCATAATCAATCAAGCCATCATGGGGAGATTTGGTAATCACTATCTAATCAATGGCTCAGAAGACTACATACTCAATCTAAATCAAGGTGAAACAACAAGACTCTATATTACCAATTCAGCTAATGTGAGAGCATTCAATATCAGTATTCCATGAGTGCAAATGAAACTAGTCTGATGAGATTTGTGAGCATATCAAAAAGAAAGCTTCATTGATTCTCTACTCATAGCTCCAGCAGAAAGGTATGTAATAGAAATAGCGCCCACAAAAGCATGAGAATATAACATAGAATACAAAACACCTGCCTTCACTACCAACATAGGGGCAATAGTAGTAACAGAAAGTGACAAAGTAACATCTGCTACAGAACTATTCTCAACTCTCAAAGAGTCTCGTATAGTAAATACAGATATAGCTCAATTTGAAGAATACTTTGACAAAGCTGTAGACAAGACATTGAGACTAGATATGACATTACATGGCAAAACAAAAGATGACCTTTCTTTAAAGATGGAACACCCAGATGACTGAAGTATAGCAAAATTATGATGACTAGAATATAAGCTAGGACAAATGGAATGGCTTGATGAGATGTTTGCAATGAACGTGACCTCTACTAACGAAACAACAAAGCGACAACTTATTGATGAAGACACAGGAAAAATAAGCATGATGATTGATGATTGGGTTTTCAATCAAGGAGATGTGATCAAGGTACGTATTGTCAATGATGGAGATTGATTGCATCCTATGCAACATCCTATCCATTTCCATGGTCAAAGATTTCTAGTATTGGAGAAAAATGGCATAAAGAATAATAACCTAGTATGGAAGGATACGGTACTTACTCTTCCATGAGAATATACAGATATTCTAGTAGACATGT
>JAHDGZ010000022.1 GCA_020631605.1 bacterium | reverse complement strand
TTCTATCAGTAATTGTGCTTAGTCTTTTTGTAGTTTCTCCTACCTCTGCTCAATCTAATGACTGTCCATCAAGCTACTCCCCTGTCTGTGGTGAGAATGATAGAACATACTTTAACGCATGTCATATGCTACAACGAAATGACCTGTACAATAACTGGTATCCTGAAACAACTATGAAACATAGTGGTGAATGTGCATGAGACGCATCACTAGAAACAACAACAAGCAATCCCATTATTGCTCCTGATATTAATGTACAACTTATTGAACAAGAAACTGAGGTTATCAGATGTCCATTGATCTATCAACCATTGTGTTGAATAGATGGAAAAACTTATCCTAATCAATGTGTCGCAGACAAAAACCATATGCCTCTAGCACATACAGGAGAATGTGGATCTAACAATGCAATCATGTGAACATGTACCGAATTTTTCAATGGATGTACGATGTGTACAGTTAATGAGTGAAAAATAACAAGGTGTCAATCGCAGGCATGTGATTCCTGGAGCATGGCAAGATGTACTGAACATACCTATGACCTAAGTGATCACATGAAGCTGAGAATTAAGGAAGCATACACAAAATTCTACACAAGCTTCCGCAGAAAGCATGGACGAAAAGCAGTTTTTTCATTAAAAGATATCCGTACAGAATTGAACAATAAAATACTCACACTCAATGACACTATTGATCTGGAAACTATTTCAGTCAAAGAATATCATACAGTCAAATTCACCATAAATATATACAATGCATTTGTACAACATATCGATCATACGATCACTGCACAGGAATGATATTATTACGTACCTACTAACTAATTATGAAACTCGAAGAATCAATTTCACTTATTCAATGATACTACCATTTTCTTTATATGGGAAAATACTTAGACAAATATATTAAGAAAAATGACCTTAGCAAAAACATAGAAAAAACTATTGTTACCACAGGAAAAGAAACTACTTTTTGACTCAACTCAAAAACACTAGAATCCCTCTTTGCATCAGCTCACAAGCATGCTGATAAAGACAATGTATTTGGCTATATGGTAGAGTTAAACGCAATTAGATGAATCATCTCAACTATGAGAGAGCTGATAGAAAATAGTCCCAAATTCAAAAGATTTCTCCAAGAAAGGATTAGTAGGCAATACTTTCCCTTTGAACAAATCATCAGACTAACAAGAAATGTGATGGCTCATAGTTATGATCCCAAAATGACTATCAAGATCGATGATTTCATCAACCAAAAAACATACTGGTCTAGCAAAGGAATCAAGACAATACATTTTCTCTTCAAATACTACCACTACCGGGAAGAACGAACAGGAGACAAAGAGTATGGAATAGATATCAAAATAAACTTCAACACACTCAAAGCAGGGACTCCTCTCTTCAAGGCAATAACACTACATCAACTCTATCTCTTTAGTGAGTTGTGTTACAACCTTACAAAACTATATTATACGGATAACAAAAAGAATAAGACTAACGTTAAAATAAAATCTGAAATATCTAGCAAATGAAACAAAAAGAAAACCGCATCAAGAAAAAGAAAAACACCTACACCAAATAAAAAGAAACCAACCAAAGCATCAAAGAATTCTGCATCACCTAAGACATCAAAAAAATAGGAAATCTTTTTACCTCTTCTTTTCGTAACACCATGAAACTCAAAAGCTTCTACTTCATGATTATGACTATCGTTGGACTTATTTGATTACTTGTTGGTTATGGAACCGCTATTTACAACAAGCTCCAGCTTACTCTGATCACTGACGAGGAATATCTAGTCTGAAGTTATCGTGTAGACACCTATATGTGTGAAAACGAACGAGAACGAAATCCCAAAACAAATAGAGAAGAACAGGTAGAGAAAACGCAAGAAGAAATAGATGCATGTATACAAAAACAAGAAGATACAGCACTCAAGCAAAGAGCATATGATTCTAAACAGGTCTTCATTGGTTGAATTACTCGAGGAAGCATCTTCTTACTACTCTTTGTTGTTCATGGTCTTGTGTTTTACCGTAGCAAAAACAACTAAAGAGATGGCACAAACAAAAAAGTAGCACCAAAGAGACATAAGTGCTATTGAAATCTTAAAGAGAATAATTATAGCTAGTTATTCTCTTTTATACTACACAAAAAAACATGTCACAAAAAGAATTCAGTGCAGACGTAGCACAACTCATCAACCTAGTAACTCACTCGATCTACTCTAACAAAGATATTTTTTTGAGAGAGTTGTTATCAAATGCAAGCGACGCAATAGCAAAGGCACAATTTACTGCACGTACAAATAGTAAATATCTCGGAGATGATCATGATCTACGCATACTCATTGAAGTAGACAAAAAAAACCAAACTATAACACTAACAGACAATGGTATAGGTATGACAGAAGCTGAAGTAATAGAACATATTTGAACGATTGCAAAATCAGGAACAAAGGCTTTTGTTGAAGCAATGGAAAAAAATAAAGATTGATCCAATGATCTTATAGGGCAGTTTGGAATCTGATTCTATAGTGTGTTCATGGTAGCATCAAAGGTTGAACTAGAAACTAAGTCAAATGCAGATGATAAGGCAACACTGCGAACTTCTGAAGGAAAAGGGTCTTATGAAATCAAAAAATCAGATAAGAAAACAAGAGGAACAACAATACGTATCTTCCTGAGCGATGAAAACAAAGAATATGCAGATGATTTTAGAGTAAAATGACTTATCCGCAAACATAGCAACTATGTACCATTTCCTATTCTCATGGAAATTGAAGAAAAGAAGGATGAGGAGAAAAAAGATAGTGACTCAGATGCAATTACTATTGGGGATAAATCATACTCACAGATAAATAAGACGCAATCAATTTGGAGTAAGAAAAAAAATGATGTAACAGATGAAGAATATAAAGAATTTTATTCTTCACTGACATTTGATCAGGCAGATCCACTAGACATCATACATTTAGAAGTAGAGTGAGCTATCAATTATAAAGCACTCCTCTATATACCACAAAAGCACAATCCAATGGCGGCCATGATGGGTAACCAAGAAGAGTTTGGGCCTAGTCTCTATGTACAAAATGTCCTTATTATGGAAAATGCAAAAGATCTCCTACCATGATGGCTCAGATTTGTAAAAGGTGTTGTAGAAACACCAGATTTACCACTGAATGTCTCAAGAGAAATCTTACAAAACAATGCATTGATGAGCAAAATTCAAAAATCTCTCACAAAAAAAGTGCTAGAATCACTGCGCTATCAGATGAAAGAAAATAGCGATGCATACGAAGAGTTCTTTTCAGTGTATGGGAAAACACTCAAAGAGTGAATTCATTTTGATCGAGACAACAAAGAAGCTATAGCATGAATCTGCAAATGGCATACCCTCAACAATGAGGAAACTATCACACTAGACCAATACTGTGAAAACAAAAAATCTGATAGAATATATTACCTCACGGGTGCTAATCTCAAACAAATCAAAACATCACCATATCTAGAAAAATTCAAAGATACTGATTACGACGTTCTTCTCATGCCAGATCCAATAGATGACTGGGTAGTACAAGGACTGCAGAAGTATAAAGAGACTGAGCTGCAAGATGCCAAGACGGCAGATATTAGTTCGTGAGAAAACTCAAAAGAAAAAGAAGCTGCACAGAAAAAAACAGACAAAATCAATGGAGACAACAAAAACTTCATCGCTTTTGCACAACAGCACATAGGAAAAGAGTTTATCGAATCAGTCAAGTTAGTAACAAATCTCAGCGAAACAGCAGCTGTACTCATTCCAAAAGAATGAGCTCCTTCTGCTCAACAAGAGCGTTATATGAAGGCTATGGGTAACGATGTACCAACAAGTGTGCAAGATCTGCAGATCAACGCTGACCACCCTATTGTCACCAAGATGATAGAAGTATACAACAAAGATCCCAAAGATGCTAGTCTACCGAACTATCTTTCTTATCTTCATCAACAAGCATTACTACTACAAGGAAGAGAGATAGAAAACATTTCAGACTTTATTAAATCAATAAACTCACTGATTCAGTAGTACCCTTTACTCTCTGTTACGATCATGGAAAATTGTCTTTTTTGCAAAATTATTAAGCAAGAAATACCATCATTCAAAGTATATGAGAACAAACACGTCTATGCATTTCTTGATATCAACGCTGCGACCAAGTATCATACACTTGTCATACCCAAGAATCACTCTGAAAACAGCTTTGATGCGAACGAAAACGATCTCTCAGAGGTGATCAAGGCAGTAAGCAAGATTATGGACCATTACAAAAAAAACTTAGGAATTCACGATATTCAAATCATCAATAGTAATGGAGAAATTGCTCAACAAGACATCTTCCATACTCACTATCATATCGTACCAAGATATGCAGCTGATGGAAAAAACATTGAACGAAATCAGGCTAGAGTGCCTGATGAAGAACTAGAACAGTGTCGTAGTAACATTTGAACGATAGAATAAATTTTGAGATATCTTCTGTATCAGATATGAATCAACAGCCCACATTATTAAGCTCATGAGTAGAAGTAATACCACCAACGGATACAATTTTTTTGCATAACATCATTGCAGACAGGTGATCTAAGTATTCAGTGACCTGCCTCTTTCTATCACAAGACCAAAAGCCAAAAGACCTCTACCGTGAGGTAATCAAACATAAGTACTACAAAAAAGCAACGCACAACACCTACGCTCGAAGACACAAGAGAGATGATGGATCCATTATAGAAGGCAAGAACGACGATGGTGAAACATGAGCAGGCATGTGCATACTTCGTGAACTCAAAAGAGTAAATTTTGTAAATGGAATAGTCATAGTCACCAGATACTACTGAGGGACCAAACTACAAAATGATAGGTTCAAACATGTAATTGATGCAACAAAGAAAGTGCTCAAAGAATTAACATAATATGGACATTGTAGTATAGATAGATATGGTATTATAAAGCAATTTATCGATGCCACAAACATGAGTAATAATAATCAGTATAGACAAAGCGATCATCAGCTAAGATCACAATGATTAACGCATATGAGAAAAAATCTGTTGCAAGATGCAAAGCATCTAGATCTGGAAAGTCTTGAACAAAGAATCAACGGAAGTCTCAGAATGATGCTACAAAAAGTCGAATCTTGACTAGTCTACAAAGCAATGTTTCAAGAAGTTCATACAACTCTCTCTAGTCTTGCTGTTGATCACAGTAGAGTAAATGAGGAAACATTAGACCAATTGGTAAGAGTAATAAATGCATATGGGACAGATGAGCATGAAGATTTTATTACCGTATGTAGAGAAAGAGATTGCTTGCCAGAGAGCGAAAAACATATGTTAGAAACATCTCCCAAAAAATTAGACTCATACAACAAAAAGATCGATGATCCAAAGACATACAGATATGGACACTATAACACTCTTATTAAGAAAATATTCACACTCAATAATGAGGTCTATGATAATCCGCTAAATATAAACGCAATGAATGAAGTCAAAGAACTCTATAAATTACTTCGAACAGGTGTTGATTTATGATGGCCGGCTGATAAAGAAAGTGTCGACAAAAAAAATAATAGATTGGCTAAGAGAAAGAGAAAAAGAGATAAAAAATTAGGTAAGTAAGAGAAATGAAAAAAAACTATAATATAGCAATAGTCCCACACCAAAGAGTAATCGATGAATGTATTATGATCAGTCAGTGAATCCCTGAAAATGAGATTCAATTAGATCATAACAATACTATTCCTCATATGACACTACTACATTGTAGCTTAGACAACAGAGAGCTAACAAACATCACTACTCAACTACATAAGTATCTGAGAAGTAAAAACTCTTTCTACGTAGAGTCGTCAGTTATTTCTCAGGTGTTCGACTGATGAATATATCTTGAATTCACCAAGAATCAAAACATCAATGATCTGCATCATCATATTATCAACCTCATTGAAAAAAATAGTACTCAACAAAAAAAAGAGGTCTTTCGATGAATGAATCAAGAGTTAACTCAACAACAGTATTTTGATGGAGAAATGCATGGGAACCCTTTTCTCAGAGATTACTACAATCCACACATCACATTAGGAAAGTCTAACAAGAAGATTTATACAGACTCAATTCACCTTTCAGAGAATCTAAAAAAAATCGAAATAAATGAAATTATCATTGGTGAATCTGGACCGTTAGGTACCATCACAAACATAGTAAAAACCATGACGTTAAAAAAAGAGGCATAAGCCTCTTTTTTAGTATCATGGTTTATGATGACATAAGTTTTTCAATAATATCTGGTTCGATTTTCTGATTAATATACTTCTCTAACGGTCTTGCTCCTAGCTGAGGATCATATACTTCATCCACTATATCTCTGAGTTTCTTGTCAGTAAACGTAGGCAATACCGCTGTATTTTCTCACCAAGCCTTCATAAAATCTTTGAGCTGAGACTTGAGTATATCTTTCATGATCTTCTTACTCAAAGGTCTAAACACAATAACATGGTCTAGTCTATTAAGTAACTCAGGTGACATATATTTCTTCAAACGTTCCATGACTCTTGCTTTCTTTTTATCAAAGTCGTTCTGATCAAACTCCTCTGTTCATTCTACATCTGGACTAAATCCAATAGAAGCTAACTTCTTTGAGAATTCATCAGATCAGAGATTTGATGTCATCACTATGATAGTACTTTTAAAGTCTATCCATCTTCCTTTACTGTCCTTAAGATGTCCTTCATCCAACAATTGTAACAAGATGTTTAGTACATCCTTAGACGCTTTTTCTACTTCATCCAACAAGATAACAGAATATGGGTTTCTTCTTACCTGTTCCGTAAGTAATCATCCTTGTTCATGTCATACATATCATGGAGCAGAACCTATCAACTTAGAGACAGAGTACTTTTCCATAAACTCAGACATATCTACACGAATCATAGCTTTTTCATCACCAAAATAATGTTTAGCTAGCATCTTCGCAACATGAGTTTTTCCTGTACCAGATGGCCCTAAGAAAAGAAATGAACCAATCGGCTTGTCCTTCTCGATTACTGATAGTCTATTCCTAGTGATTGAAGAGACTACAGCTTCTACAGCCTCGTCTTGTCACAAGACTGTTTTTTGAAGATCAATTTTTAGTCTTCTCAATTTGTCTTTTTCTGACTCAGTTACGAGGTTGGCAGGTATTCAAGTTTTGTCAGAAAGTACTTTACCAATATCGCTTACTTGAACTTTTACTCTCAAATGTAATGGGAGAGATTTCTTATTTCTCATCTGATGCATTTGCTTCTTCAAAGACTCTTGTTTCTCTTTCAGTTCTGCTGCTTTGAAATAATTTTGAGAATCTATTGATGCTTCTATCTTCTCATCCAACGCATGAACTTCAGACTCAACAAGTTTATATTGATCATCTTGTTCTAATTTGACTGTCAATGTAGACTTTCTAGCACATGCTTCATCAATAATATCTAGAGCCTTATCTGGAAGATGCTTGTTCAAGATATATCTTTGACTCAACTTGATAGCATTCTCTATAGCTTCATCCTCTATCACTACTCCATGATAATCTTCATAATGTTTCTTGAGTCATACCAAGATTTCTTTTGTCGTATGATAATCAGGTTCATCAATATTAATCTCTTGAAATCTTCTTTTCAAAGCTGCATCCTTTTCTATATATTTCTGATATTCATCAAAAGTAGTCGCACCAACTAGTTTTATTTTTCATCTTGCTAGAAGCGGTTTAATCATTTGTGCTGCATCATTATTTTCTTGTCCTCATGCACCTATGATACTATGTATCTCATCGATAAACAAAATGATATTATTCGCAATATCCATTGCTTCATCCAAGATAGATTTCATTCTCGCTTCAAATTCTCCTCTATACTTTGTTCATGCAACCAGAGATCACATATCCAACATATAAAGCTTCTTTCCCTGAAGTTTTTCTGGGACATTTCATGAAACGATTCTTTGAGCAAGTCATTCAACAACAGCTGTTTTTCCTACTCATGCTTCTCCTATCAACAATGGATTATTTTTAGTCTTCCTCAAAAGTGTATAGATCATCTGATCTATTTCTTTTTCTCTTCCTATAATTGGATCCATTTCTCCATCACGAAATTCTTTACAGAGATCTGTACCAAAATATTCTACGGTAAGCTTCTTCTTACCTTCTTTCTTCTTATCTGTAGACACATCACTCTTATTATCATCTCTATCTAGAGTATCTTGGTTCTGTCCCTCAGACATATCTATTGGCAAGTGTTGCATCAGTTCTATGTTCATCAAATCTACGTCATTAACGTCTAAAGGAAGCTTATCCAATAGTTTAGTCAGTAACTCCAAAAAGGCAAAGATTCCGATCTTCGATATCGCAGGATGACGAAGAATATACTGACAATGATTCAATATGGTGTCTACATTGAAACCAGAGTTTTTTAAGGTCAGTAGGAATGCCTTACTACTTGAATTCAAAGAAGTATATAGCAATTCCAAAAAGTCAATCTTATTCTTCCCATGCTCCTCTACTATTTGAGTAAGCAAAGATTTCTGAAACAGAAAACGTTTAGGTTTAGTAACAAACTCTACACCATCATATATTTCATCAAAGTGATCATCGAGAAGGTCAACTTCTACTCCCAATAATTTCCAGAACAAATGATCAAAACTAGTCTGTCTTATCATAACATAGACACCTCGAAAAAGTTTTTCTCATGTAATAGCTCTTTTTTTATCAAAAATAGTGAGTATTTGGGCGAATTGTAATGTTTTTTGAGCACGCTTAGTATACTGTATCGATTTCTGAGTCATGTAATATCGTACAAATTACTAGATAAATAGCACCAAAATTAGTAACGTGCTATATTCTATACAAACAGGTCAAAAAAAACAAGAGAAAAGGGACTTATTTATAGTCTTTCACTACAATACTGTCATTACTGAGTATATGATGAATGCAATATATAATCAGATAAGGAGATATCCAGAACTTCTTCATAGTTTCCATTTTCTCACAATCAGAAGGAATAGCATAGTAATCACCGTTGCCAATAACAGGAGTATACTAGCGGTAAGATTCTCCGTAGCTACAGTTATATAGTTATCTTCTGAGACAAACAGAAAATAGATCACATAAGGAACTCACAAACCAAAGAGTATATCAAATATATTAGATCATACAGCATTGCTTACTGCCATATCAGCTTTTCATTTACGTGCAACAATCAACGATCCAAGCAAATCAGGAATTGATGTTCCTGCAGCTAAAATAGTTAATCAAATAAGTGCCTCAGACATTCACAGTCATTGAGCTACATGTACTCATGCCTCTACCATGAAGTGAGTACATACTCAAATCAATACAATAGTAACCATAAAAGCCCAGCCTGGACTCTTAGGAATAATATAACTCAGTACCGAGGCAGTAGAAGAAGTTATCTGAGAAAGAATTCACCCTTCCTTATGATCTTTTGTTTCTTCTAGTTGTTCTTCTTCAATCAGATCACCATCATAATTGAGCCATGTTGATCGATACTTCACGCATATTATATAAATGATATACACTACAACAAAAATCAGCATTTCTGATAAGGTTGCCTTTCCATCCCAAAAGAATCGAAGCAATAATCATACTGATATACTATAAAAAACTAGATCTCTAATAATAGGTTGTCGTTGCAATTTCACTATTGCTCCACGAACTAGCACAGAAGCTCCCACAATGATCAATATATTAAAAATTGCAGATCCTACGATAGTTCAAGCTCACAAACTCGCTGAAACAGTTGGATTGAGTATTGCAAACAGCGAAGTGAATAACTCCGGTGCACTTGACCCCATTGCTAACAATGTAGCTCATGCAACCTCAGAAGACATTTTCCAACGTGTAGCTAACTTTTCCAATGCCGGTACAAAGAAGTCATCACAGATGATAGCTAATAAGAAAAAGCACAACAGAAGAACAAAAAAAGACAATAACATATTTATTCAAAATGTAATATATTAAAAACATTATTCATAATTTGACAATATATATTATATGGGGTATACTTAACTATCAACAAAAATACTTTACAAAAAAACAAAATGTACAATGAAGAAAGTAACCACAATACTAACAATCTTAGCGCTTATTTCTACTGGAATTTTCGCAATTTGATCAGATACTCTTGCACAGAACAACTGTGAAGAACGTACATTTACAACAACTGCATACTACTCACCATTGCCTAACCAAGCATTCTATATCAAAGGAGATGTGGAAGCAGATAAATATTTAAACGGGCAAGGAACACATGGAGCATCTGGACAATGAGTCGAACCCGGTATGCTTGCAGCTCCTGGAAATTACGCATTTGGAGAAACAGTAACGATACCTTGACTAGGAAAATGAGTTATCCGAGATAGAGGGTGAGCAATAGTAAACGCTTGAGAAAGAGGGAATGTTCATGATAGAATCGATATTTGGATGTGACACGGAGAAGAATGACTCATAAGAGCATTAATACGAGGTAAGCAAGATATTACTACAACATACTGCCAAGGAAATCAATATGAAAGTCCTTCATTCTCATGGGATGACATGACTATCTATAAAAACTTCTTTGATATGGCTATCATCAAATTCAACCTTGAACAAGGAAGAAAAGATATATTTGTACGAACACTTCAAGAATACCTTATCAAACTTGGTTATCTAAAGAGATCAGTACCTACAGGCTATTTCTGAAATGAATCAGTGCAAGCTATCTGTAACTTTCAAGTAGATTATTGAGTAGTAGATAGCCATGATAGTGAATGGTGTGGTGTATACGGTCCATTAACAAGATCAACACTAAACTCAGTATTAAAGAAGAAATGACTCTATCCAGCAAACTTCTGGCAAACAAGTTCAATTGATACGATTATTCAGCAAGCTCATAATGCAAACAAGGCTATGTTTGGTACAACAACGCAAGCAGTGATGCCAGTATACAAAGAAGCAAAAGTAGCTCAACCTACTCATACTGCTCCAGTTGTCATTGAAAAACCTCAGGAAGAGTCGTTCGAATTATTCGGAAAGTACTTCAAACTAAATGATAGTGGTTACGAAATAATCTATATCCAAGAACTACTAACAGATCAATGACTATATAAATCAGACATCACTGGACATTTTGACAAAGAAACAATAGAAGCCTACAAAAAACTTCAAGAGATATACAACAATGAACCACTCAACTTTATTGTAGCAAACTTATGGCAACAGTTTCTCGCAAGCAAGTAAGAACAAGAATAAATCTATATAAAAAAACTAGCCTATGGGCTAGTTTTTTTAATCCACTAAGTTTTCACTTACTCACTAGTATCTTCCAACAATGAATTGAGGACATCTCCATATTGTTCTTTTGGATAAGCACCAACCATTGGGTCTCAGGTAGCTTCTCAGTTCTTGAAGACAATTACTGTTGGGATACTTCTTACTCAGAATTGTTCTGAGATTTCTCCCAATGAGTCTACATCTACTTTGACTACCTTAGCTCTTCATGCATACTCTTCAGCGATTTCTTCCAAGACTGGTCATACCATCTTACAGGGACCACATCGCTCTGCATGAAAATCTACTAGTACTACTCATTCTGCAATCATTTCTCAAAACTTTTCAGCTGACTCTAGGTGAATTGCGTGTGTTTGATTTTCTGACATTGTTATTACTATATATATAAATAAATACTGCTTCTTTATGATAATGGAGATTTTCTCATTTTAAGTGCCTCTAAGATTCTTTGTAAACTTACCACATAGGCTCATATTCTCAAAGAGGTATCATTCTTTTCTGCCATAGACATAACATCAGTTGTAGCTTCTGTCATGAGACGTTTGAGCTTGGTGTTTACTTCTTCTTCATCTCGATAGTAATTCTGATTATTTTGGACTTGCTCAAAGTAACTAACAGTTACACCTCATGCATTTGCCAACACATCTGGAATCACAACTACTCACTTATTCTGAAGAATAGTGTCTGCCTCAGGTGTAGTTGGGCCATTTGCCAATTCCACAATGGTCTGTGCCTGTACATGTTCTGCATTATTCTCAGTTATTTGATTCTCCAATGCAGCAGGCACAAGAATATCTACATCCAAGACAAGAAGATCTTCATTAGTTATCACCTTTCCATCTGGATAATCAGTTACTGATTTCTTTGAAGACTTCAACTGCTCAATGACTGAGATATCCAAACCTTCTTTGTTATACATCCCTCCTCTACTATCACTCATTGCTACTACCTGTGCTCATGCATCAACTGCGAGTCTAGCAAAAATAAGGCCAGCATTTCCTGCTCATTGCACTGCTACCTTTTTTCATGATAAAGCAATTTTTTTACCTGTTAAGTAATGTTCTAGAACATAAAATCATCCTGTGGCTGTAGCAGCTCATCTTCATTTGCTTCCACCAATGGATAGTGGTTTTCCCGTAATGACTCATGGAGCAAAATTTCCTGTTACTTTTTCGTATTCATCTAACATCCAAGCCATAATCTGTGGATTAGTATTCACATCTGGAGCAGGAACATCCTTAGAAGGTCAAATATAGGGTGCTAGAGCTTTCATAAATCATCTACTTAAACGTTCTAGTTCTGAAGAAGAAAGCTCTTTCGGGTTAACAATCACTCATCATTTTCCTCATCACAAAGGAATACCAACTACAGAACATTTTAGGCTCATTCGTGCCGATAGTGACATAACCTCATCTTTAGATACATCTTGATGAAATCTGATTCATCATTTGTACGGTCATCTGACATTATTATGTTGTGATCTGTAGCCTATGTAAGTTTTTGTCGATCCATCATCCATAGTTATCGGTATTGCAACCTCATGAATGTGATCCGGATATAACATATATTCTAAGAGCGATGCATCATAATCATTTGCTAAAAATGAATACGCAAACCTCATCTGATTTTGTACTGATTTATATAGTGACATAATATAGGTATTACAGTCTATAAAAAAAATTAATCTTTGGGACACTCTACCAACAATAATTTTTTCTTGATAACCATGTCTACAAGTTTTTCACGTGCGCACTTATAGATCGAACCAAAAACAGACTTAGAAATTCACATTTTTTTAGCTCATTCTACCATAGTGAGTCCATCTCAATCTTTAAGTTGAAGTGCTTGTAATTCGTCAGATTGCATGATAATAGTCTCCAATTTTTTGATATCTATTCATGGATCACAAGGACCATAGCAATGACAGATACAGCTCATGTCTATAGTAATATTCCTTTCTTTTTTCTTTCTACCCATTGTTAACTGTAGGTTAAAAAAATGACCCCTAACGTGGAGTCATTATATGAACTAAAGAAATAATTGCAACTCTTTTAAGGATATTTCCTAAAAACAGTTTGTTAGGCAACTTTTTGCCCATTCTGTGCTGGAAGGTCTGGAGAAAGTAAGATCACGTCATCAGTATCGTCTACTAATCACAGAACTAAACACTCTGACATAAATGTCGCTATCTGTTTAGGCGGAAAATTAACAACACCTATCACTTGTTTGCCAATAAGCAATTCCTTCTCATATAATGAAGTAATCTGAGCACTAGATTTTTTAAGACCGAGATCTCAAAAATTAACAAGTAGTTGGTAAGCTGGCTTTCTTGCTTGAGGGAAGTCATAAACTTCCACAATAGTTCCAACTCTCATATCTACTTTTGCAAAATCATCCCAAGACAACATTTCTTTATGTGGCAGTAAATTTAGTGTGTGTAGGTCTGCATTCTCATAATCAAATAAGAAACTGTTGCTTTGTATAGTTTCTTTTTCGCAGGATCTCTCATACTGTTAAAAGAAATCATTACTGCATTAGCTCTTCACAAAACATCGTCAAAAAACTCTAACGCATCAGGTCTAGTCTGATAGATTTGTTCTATTGCTGTGTCCAAAAACATCTTTCATCCATCAGCCAACATCCATCCATCAGAGTAGTCTTGAAAAGCTTTAATTACCCATCTATTTTTTGCAGTCCCAAAGGGCTCACAAACATAAGTAGTCAGTTCATGTCATCCATTATGTGTTCCTATAGAAACATCAGATGCACTAGTTCTATAAGAAGATGTTACCGTATAGGTATACAGACGAAAGTAATCAGCATCATCTCTTATATAGAGAAAAATTCTATCTCATACACTCAATCTTGCAACTGCTTGTCCAATAGTTTTATAATTCCCTGGTTGATTTTTCCAATAAGAGCTATGCATAGCAAAAGTTAAGTTACCTGCTCATTGTGTAGGCAAATAAGTTCCTGGGTGATGGAATCATCCATTTTCTAAAGCTGCGTTATATCCATCCTCAGAAAACACATCACCTAAACTATCATTAGTTACTCATTCTAAATCTCGATCAAATGAGTCAATAATTGGCGCTACTACTCCATATTTTGGCATAACAACATATACATCATGTGTATATCTATCTTGTTCAAAAGGAAGCACTCACATCCAATGGTTGAAATCTTTGATACTTTGAGTTTCATCTGGTTGCAATCGTGTTGGATAGGTAGTATCTACTGCTTCTTGTACGATAGTAGTAATTCCTCTAGCATTGAAATCTTCCTGAGGTGTGGTAGCTGATGTCAATCACATTCCAGCGGCAAGTACGCATAGACTAACAATAATTTTTTTCATAAGTAATAAGTTATGTATAAATATAAATAGTTATCTAACTCCATAGTGGACTTGGATACATTCCATCCTCGGTCATTTGAGCAAATCATTGTTGAACAAACAGTTTATCGTCTTGATAGGACACTCAGAATCGCTTATCATCTGTTTGTATTACCTTACATTTTACTTCTCCAGATTGCATCAGATTATCCAAAACAAGTGGGATAAAAAATTCTGCTCACTCTTTTGATCAGTGCTCTTTCACAAAATCTACAAACATATTCTCAAAATGATCTAACACTGAAGGCGCGAAACAAAAACATCACATATTAACCAACGCATCAAGCTCAATACGACCCATACTTCAATCCTCTAATGGGTACTCTCCATGATCACCTACAACACGTACCTTTAATCTTTCTACCGTTCTTTCTAAATAGTTATTTTCATCTACAATCAATTCACCTCTATTAACTGATCAATTCGGCGACAATGTCTGTTTCAATTCAAATCATAAAAGCGCGCATTGAGAGTCAGAACACTCATTTACAAGAAAATCCTTTGCTAGTTGCATAGCATGAGGCCCACCATAATCATCTGCATAGATACACACAAAAGATGTTGTGATATGATCTTTTGCAGCAAGTATTGCATGTCATGTACCTCGAGGTTTAGTACGTTCTGGATACTCTACTCACTCAATCACAGGATTGACGTCTTGAAAGGCATATGCTAGCTCAATATGACTAGATCGGTGTCAAAATTGTTTTTCAAATGCATCGGCAAAACTCTCTCTTATAACAAAAACTATTTTTCAAAATCAGGCTTTGACTGCGTCATAGATAGCATACTCCATGATAGTTTCTCATGATGGTCACATCTTATCTATCTGTTTGAGACCTCATCCACCATAACGAGATCACATTCATGCAGCCAATATTACTAATGTTGGTTTCATTTATTTCCTAACAAGTTAAACAATATATTTTAATATAGAACACATAATACATCCTATCAGATACTTTTCAATCCCAAATATGCAAGTCACAAAGCATCAGCAGTATCATGTCGTTCTAAGCTCTCCTTGAGTCCAAACAGATTTTGTATTGCACTCATCACGAGTTCTTTTGATGCTTTTGCATTTCACGTAACATACTTTTTAAGCTGAATAGGAGTATACTCTTTGAGGATCAATCCATGACGAAAAAACAACATCATCAATGCTCATCTAATACCATAGACATACTCAGCATTACTTTGATTACGAGACATGAAATAGAGTTTTTCCATGCTAATGGTCGTAATAGTCTTGCCATATGTCTCTAGCATCTTTTCAAAAAAGGCATACATTTCAGACATACGAGATCGCTGTTCTTCTCTTTTTTTTGTATTCAGAGCTGCTTTACCACGAAGTTTTTCTTCAACTTTTTGTTCTTTAGTTTTATATTTTTCAGAATCTCATTTCAGCAAAATAACTCATGCATCTACTATCTTCATATTATCATCAATCAATGCATATCACAATTTTCTGATTCCTGGGTCAATTCACAATATCATTATGTATGTTTAGTCTAAAGTTTCAGAAGTTTTCTGTACTAGTATCACATTCAGTGTAATAGCTAGAACAAAAATAACTAGGATCACTCATAATCAATTCCATAGAAATTGAACATCATAAGTATCATAGGAAAGCAATCATCACTTGAAGCTTACTATCAATGTATAGGTCAAAAACACAACAGTTAACACCCACACCACTAGAAAGTATCGTTGAGGGAAAAGCTTTGTAGCTCGTTTGTCAGAATGGTTTTTCATAAACTGAGTGAGTGGCTTCCACGCACTAATAAAAACAAGTATCTCAAAAATCGCTATCACTATGACCGCAACACTATTAATATAGTGGTCTACTACATCCAAGAGATATAAACCATTTTGACGAGCAAAAAACAAGGATAAAAGTCCAAGCACTACACAAACTATCAACGTAGCATACTCAATACTAAGTCATTTAATCATACGTTTAATAGGATTAACCACTGTTTCTACCATTGCCATGGCGCTATCTATAGCAAGAAAGAATATAGTTGCAAAAAACAACACCGCAAACAAACCAGGAGCAAATGGCAATTGCATAATAGTTTCAGGAATAGTAATGAAAGCTAATCAAGGTCCTCATGTACTAATTTCCGTAACAGCCACACCTTTGCTGGTAGCCATAAATCACAATGTTCCGAAAACAAGAATAGAAGACAACAATGAGGTAATTGTGTCTCATATGAGGACTATAAATGCTGATCACATAACTTCTGACTTATCTTTTTTTAATGCACCATAGGTCAACATCATACCAAATCATATAGAAAGAGAAAAAAAGATTTGTCATGCAGCAGCAAGCCAGATTGTTGTATCACCAATCCTAGACCAGTCTACTTGTGAAAGAAAATCAAATCAGAGACTAGCTCAAGGGAGCGTAACAGCTCTCACTACCAACAAAATCAAAAACACAAAAGGGAGGGTTGCTGTCACTCGTACTACTTTACCTACTGATGTTGCACTCTTGAAGGTAAACAAATAAATCAATACCCAAGCTACTATCATTGCTAGCAATACAGGCATCGAGAAACCTCAAGAATCAGATGGAGATTCGCTTATCTGTAAGATAGAATTATAAAAAAATCAGGTTGCATCACCTGCCCGTGGCAATGATCATTGGAACAAGCCTACAAGCGAATACCAAAGATAGTCCAATGACCATCCAATCACGCTACTATAATAAGTCACAATGGCCAAACAACAAAGAGCTCATGCCCATCATATCCAACTAAGTCGCTTGCTTTTTTGAGCAAAGGCTTGGGGTCATGGTGCTTGAGCGCGTTGTCAATAAGCTATTTCTCAAAAAAGAAGTCACAATCAAATCACAAACAAAAGTATGGCATAAACCACGATAAAGACTGCTCATCCATTATCATATACTTGAAAAGGAAATCTCCACAGATTACCTAATCACGCAGCAGATCCCACTGCAGCTAAGATAAATGTCCATTTACTATTCCATACATGTTTCATCAGTTTTGTCGAACAAAATAAATGTATTTCAATCATCAGCAAATCTACTCATCATAAGATCTAAGTCCATTAGTAACATTTGACTTATTTACTTCTATACATATGATGAAACCTCAAATATAACACTATGAACAAAAACACTATCTTAGTTGAACGAATAATTAAGTTCAACAAACTCTTAACATTTCCTATTTTCATTACGCTTGCTGCTTACTTTGTACTAGCCTATTACGCTGGACCAAGACTCTTAGATCAAACCGTAGTCCTATGCATAATGCTCTCTAGTATGAACTGTTGCATCTTCATATATTATGGGATACTACATATTCTTAAAAATAAGCAAAAATTAGCTGAAAGAATCTAATACAATTGGAGAGTAATATTTATCTATACTCTTCTCCTCTTGTTACAATCTATTGTTATTTCCGATGTAGCATTTAAGGGAAAGTTAGCTTTCTACTTGATAGTTATCATCCAGCCTGCAACACTAATATGTTACACGTGTTGGCTTGAAAGAAGCAAACGTGGATTGGAAACAGAACAGAAAAGGGAAGTGAACGTATTATTAACTCAGCAGAACTAGCAACTGTGAATGAACATTATGAATTTATGGCCCGCCGTACAAAGCGGGTTTCATAATACAGTAAAAATTATAACAATCAGAGGTCTCTTAGTACTGTCTCATATTCTTCTGATTCATCAGGATACTTATTCGAAAGATACAATTTTAAGATGCCTTTTCGATCAGAGAATCACTCATGTAAATTCTTATCTGCGAGGGAGAGTTTCTCTACCAGAGCATCCAGTCACATACCTTGTTTTTTTAGCTGAATATCCTGGAGAGATGTTACCAAGGATTCTTCAACATAGTCATCAATCCTGGTATAATCGATTTTATCTACGATAAGTTGAAGAGTTAAAGTAGAATATTCATGCATGACTAGATCTCAAAAGGTTACTTTCCAAGAATCATTTCATTGAAGATTTGTAGAAACATCCAACCACCATAATTCTTGTATTTTCTCGATTTGTGCTCTACTGACAACTTCTCATCAAGTGACATCAATTTTCATATATGCATTGAGACTAAGTGGTAGAACCTCTAGTATATTATCTTGTAAAATTCCATAGACCTTACAATGATTTACTTCCAAAGGACTCGTTGCCCACAAAGATCACAAACAACAATAGTTCTTATAAACAAATGGTTGATGGATATGACCAGAGAGTAAACAGATAGTAGGAATATCTGCAAACCTACGATCTATTGCAACATCCTTAAATCAGAATCTTCATCTTTGTCATGGGAACTGCACTCACTCCAAATAATGATGATGAATCACTAAGAGCTTCTCATTCGTTCACAATCTAGAGACTTCGTCGAGAAGAAACTGATTTACTCTGCTAGAGAATTGTTCTCATTTATGCTGCGATAGTCACAACTCTTGTATAGTCTTTTCTATATCTGGGAAACGACCACAGTTAGCAAAAGACGTGGCAGCTACTTGAGTGTGAACATTATAAGGAAGGAATAAAATATTTTCTCAGTCAATAGTATGATGAGTAGGTTGTGTTATAAACTCTATTTTTCAAAAAGTTCAGCTGCTTTGTTCAGTAAGAAGTAAATCAGTTGCTAGCTTTCACTCCTCAAAAACAAATTGTTCAGAGATCCAGTCATGATTTCCAGCTAGGATATAAAGCTTTTTTCACTGGTGATACAATTCAACAAAAAAGCGAAAAAGACTCAATAACGAAGTCCTATCATAGGCAAAATGATAAACATAGTCTCACAAAAAAATAAGAGAATCCTCAGAATCATTCTGATCTACCAGGTTTCTCAACCCTGCCAGGATAGTATCTTTCATACGAGAATTGATATGGACATCTGGAATAATCAGCATTGACTTATTGTATATAATATATACTAAATAGTGATCAATTACTTGAACTGTATCTATCTAATGAACAAGAGCAAAGAATTAATCAAAAAAATCAACATTACTGACCCACAAAAGCATACACTCTTTTGTAAAAACATGATTTTTGCTTCACTATATGGAGCTAATACAATAAATCAGAAAGTACCCAATACACCAATTGATATGCTTTTTGCTAACAAAGATATCTTTCAAGATGCTCTTAAGATAAAGTGAGAAATCTCTGCAACTCTAGACCCATTTAACACATATAAGTGATATGTCCAACGTTGGTCGATGAAACTACTGGAGCAAAGAGCCGATCTCTTTCGTCATGGTATGCTCACAAAAAAATGAGAAAAAGTTTTAAAATGAATCATATCTTTTTCCATTGAACATTTAGAATTACTTGGAGATACATGAATACAAGCATATTCATCTGATTTGCGTTGATTTAATGACAATATACTAGAAGCTTTTCAAGATTTCATGGCTGGCGTATTTGCAAAACTAGAAGAACACACCTCTCATACTGCATCCAGATTACTCAATACACTCCACTCTCAAACTATCAACGCCACAAAGGTAGATGAAGCTTTTATTCAAGATCAATCTACCAAGTTTCTTGAAGAGTTAGAAGTTAATTTCAAAGAAAAATTTGGTGATGTTGCACTTTTTCTTTATAGAACAAAGGATCGACACTCCAAACACACTAAAGTCACAACACAAGGCTCTAAGTATGAAATTCACAAACTCAAAGATAATTTTGGATGACGTTGAATCGTATTTGGTTGAAAAAATGAAAAAACGAAACAACAGATATGCATCGATATTCTTAAGCGGATAAAGGAGTATTGTGAAAAGAGATGAATAGAGTATTCCTGAAAAGCTATTTGAAGCTTTGGAAAAGCGAGAAAAACTCATAAAACTTTATGAATTTCTTCAAAAAAACATGAATCTTCAAAAAAACTAAAAGCAACAAATCCATTTGAAGAGTTCATTCAGTACGCACAAGATATTCAAAAATCTGCAAATGAATACACTGAGCGCAAATTTTATCTAGACCTAGAAGTCTGAGGGACACAGGTCATATGATGAGAAGTATGAGTGATGACGATGGATGAGTTTCTCAACAATGAAACAGAAGAAAGTGGGCGTTTTTTCTATGACACCATCAGGATGATTGAAGAAAAAATCAGAATAAGTCCACACTGGAAAGGGATCATTCATAGAGAAAATATTCAAAATCTCGTAATAAACTATATTAGCAAAAGAGTAGAACAAACCAGAATAAAAGTTGGATCTCTCACATGAAACAACAAAGAAAAAGAACGCGACATCTATGAACAAGTTTTTGCTCAGCAAAGATTTTGAGATGATACTAGTATTAACTTTCTTGATCAGAGCTTTGAACTCTATGGGGATGTCTACAAGCAAAATACAAAAAATCAAAAAGAATATGATGACTTCATATCAGTTATTGTAGAAAAATTGATTCAAGAATTCATGAAACGCAAAAAGCTTATCTCAGTCAAATCAATCAAGCACAAATCGGGAAAATTTGTTTCTATACAAAATGATTTATTCATGTC
>JAHDGZ010000021.1:16807-23210 GCA_020631605.1 bacterium | reverse complement strand
CGCTCCAATCTACTCTTGGGTA
The DNA here is from genome assembly GCA_020631605.1 of bacterium. Classification (GTDB taxonomy): domain Bacteria; phylum Patescibacteriota; class Gracilibacteria; order Absconditabacterales; family Absconditicoccaceae; genus JAHDGZ01. The sequence goes on along the minus strand of JAHDGZ010000021.1, from coordinate 23,188 downwards.
GTAGTATTTCTCCACGAAATGATATTTCTCAGTGAGTTTTTGTTTTAAGTTTATACGGAACACTGTGTATTTGTTTTACATTGATAGTAATATCTTCTCCGACTAATCAGTCGCCACGAGTTATTGCCTGTGATAGTATTCCTTCTCTATAGATTAGCTCTACCGCAATGCCATCAAATTTGGGTTCAACTATATAACTATATGATTCTTTGTTGTCTTCTTTGGCTAATTGGCGACTGATAAATCAATCTAGTTCACTGAGATCGTTTGCATCATAACTATTTTGTAGTGATAGCATACGACCGATATGTTCTGCTTTGGAAAAACTCTCTGATATCTTTAACTGTCCTACTAGTTTTTGTGTTGGGCTGTGTGCGCTCACTAGTTGAGGAAAGCGTGTTTCAACTTTTTGTACGTAAGAGAAAAGTGTATCATATTCTTGATCAGAAATAACAGGTTGTGCTTGATTATAGTATAGCTCATTGTGTTCCACAATACACTGTACTAGCGTTGGATATATTTTTTTCGCTTCTTGTTCTTCCAGTCATTGTATCTCTGGGTTTTCTGAAAGAAATCACTGACATTGTTTGGTTAGTGTAGAGATCTTCATAGAGACGTAACAAATTTAGAGGGCAAAGTGACTCTGCTTAGACATCTAGATCTTTAACGTTTTTGGCATGTGTTAGTATGAAATGTTTTCTAGATTGCACGTCTTTTCACATAAGTATTCTGAACAATCTATCTGCTTCTTCAGCGTCATCTGTTGTTACTTTGAGCATTTTTCTTGTTGCTGGATCCATAGTGGTTGTCCATAGTTGATCAGGATTCATCTCTCCCAATCCTTTATATCTTTGGATGGATGTTTTTTCTGGATCAAATCCGTGATGTTTCATAAGATCAGATAGATCATCTGTCTCTACTGGTGGATAGATATATTCTTCTTTTTTACCTTGTTTGAATTTGTAGATCGGTGGAACTGCAATATACAGATGTCCATTGTCTATGAGTGGTCTCATGTAACGGAAGAAGAATGTGAGCAACAATGTTCTAATATGTGCTCCATCCACATCGGCATCTGTCATGATTACTACTCTATCGTATCTGAGTCCTTCAAGATCAAAGTTTTCTTTAATTCCTGCTCCTAGTGCTAGGATTAGTGATTTTACTTCATTGTTTGCTAATATTCTATCAAACATCTGATCTTCTGTGTTCAATATCTTACCTCTCAAAGGTAGTATCGCTTGGAATGCGCTGTCACGTCACTGCTTAGCAGATCATCACGCTGAATTTCCCTCTACTATGTATATTTCTGTACCATTTTTTCCTTTTTTAGAACAATCTGATAGTTTTCCAGGTAGTACTCCACCCAATAGTGCAGATTTTCTTAAAACTGTTTCCTTGGCCATCTTGGCAGCGAATCTAGCTCTAGCTGAGAGCATAATCTTCGAAAAGATAGTTTCGAAAGCCTCTTCATTTTCTGTGAAGTATGCTCTGAGGTATTCTTCTACCTTTTTCTCTACTTGTCCTCTTACATATGAGTTTCCTAGTCTTCACTTGGTTTGTCCTTGGAATTGTGGCTCTGGTATTTTTACCGTAACGATAGCATACAATCCATCCGTTATATCTCCATAAGTAAATTCTCCTATTTTCTTGTCGAGTAGTTCTCTTTGTAGTCCAAATTCGTTGATAATATTCAGCATAGCTGACTTGAATCATAACTCATGAGTTCCCCCATCAATAGTAGGGATATTGTTTACATACGAGTAGAGATTTCCTACTGTACTATCTACATATTGGAAGGCAATTTCCATCAAACATTCTTTACCTTCAGCTTCTATATAGTGTAGTTTGGATATTCCTCTTTGTTCAGCTACGATATTACGCAACCATGTTCTAATACCTCCATCAAAAGAGAATCTTTTGTTCAATCCTGTAATCTCATTGACTATAGTGAATGTTACTCAAGGAGTTAGATATGCTCCTCTCTTCATTCTATTGATCTCCGTTGCTTCCAAAAACTCTGTTGACTCAAAAATAGTGTCATCAGGCTTGAAAGAAACTGTTGTACCTGTCAACTCGGTATCACCTATCACTTCAAGGCTTCCTTGCGGTATCCCTCTTTCATATCTTTGTTTGTGTAGTTTTCCGTTTTTGTGGACGTATACTTCTAGTCGCTCAGAAAGAGCATTTACTACAGAAGCTCCTACTCCATGCAATCATCATGAAATTTTGTATGCAGATTTTTCAAATTTTCCTCATGCATGCAATACTGTAAATACTGTTTCTAGAGCTGACTTACCTGTTTTTGGGTGTATGTCTGTAGGTATTCCACGTCCGTTATCATGAACAGTTACTGATCAATCTTGGTGTAAGATTGTCGTGATATGACTACAGTGACCAGCGAGTGCTTCATCTACTCCATTATCAACAATTTCTTGAATTAGGTGATGTAGCCCTTTGATATCAGTAGTACCGATGTACATACCTGGTCTTTGCCTTACTGGCTCTAGACCTTCTAGTACTTTAATCTGTGATGCGTCATATGCTTGTGACATGAGTTGTTCTCTATGAAAAATTTAAAGTCAAAAAAAAAGCTTCTAGCTAGCTCATTTGTAGCTTTTTAGTCCACCTATGCAAGTAGAAAAGGGCTCACTTGCACGTTTTTTTGATTAATTTGTCTCTGAGGAGTATAATTAGTTACCTTTATAATTTTGTGTGTACTATGCCTAACACATTATCGTCTTTACGTTCTACTATTTCTCAGGAGAACGTTGAAACATGAGATAGTGAGCTAAACTCTGCATTGGAACAAAAATTTGATTCTTGGATGGAGAAAAAAATTGTTGAAGCTGAAACTGATGCTAGTTCTTTGGCAGAAATAAATAAATATTTGTTTGATGTAAAGAGCCTGGAGCAAGCTTTCATCACTGATACTGGTGTTGAAATTTCACAGAGCCAATTGCGTTTGATGAATCTTTGCTGTCAGATTCTAGTTGCTGATGAATCGTATGTTGATGGTACTGGTGTTATGACTTCAGCTGTTAATCCTTTGAGTATTACCGATGTGGTTAGTTATTCTTCATCAGATGATTATTCTATAGACTATTCAAGGATGAAGAATCCTTGATTGGAAAAAAAAATTAAGAAACTCTGATTTTCAACAGATGTACCTATAGCTCTGGATCGAAATGGCGTGCAACAGACATATGTTTTTCGCTGAACTGATCAAAGAGCCTATGTATATAAGTGAGTGAGAGTCTGATTGCAGTCATTAGAATATACTGGACTGCAGACCTGAGCACTTGCAGCTAGTGATACGCTTCAAGAACGTCTTACTGGTGTTATTATACAGGAAACGCCTGACTGAAAACTTTATCCTAACGCCTATTCTTACAAGATACATGAGCTTGGTCTTAACAGAGAGGCTACCTATTTAGTAGATTATTCTCAGACAGGAAAAGGTATTTCTAGTGCAGTTGTCTCTTGGGGTGTTGTTACATCAGGGAGAGATAAGTGAACTGAAAGTTTTATTAATCAAGATGGAGAAAGGCAATTGGTCTATAATAACGTCCTCATAAAAGAATTATCTCCTCTCAATACATCTCCATCTCATGGTGAGTCTGATCCTGAGAGATCAACATGAACATCTGGTTGATCTACTAATCGTCAATGATGATCTAGACCTAATGAAAATGCTCGTCTAGTTGACCATGTTGAGCCACTAGAGAGTAGAGAGATACCATACTTGCAACAACCAGAAAGAAAGGGTGTTTTCCGTTCAAAAATAGAGAAAGTTCTTCCTAAGCCTATTCCAGCTGCAAATGCCTCAAGTTTGTTAGATGTTTTGGGAACTTGAAAACAGGAATGAGAGACCTTTGTTTTGAATGCTTGGGATACAAAACCTATTTTTGTGGAACGAAATTCCTCTTTTGTCAATGATGATAAAACAACATGAAATCGAGTCTCTTCATGAACAGAACAAAGACAAAGGATTAAAGATTGAAACATAATTTCAAAAGAGCTTGTTGTCCCACATAAGCTTTCTCAATCAGTTTTTGAAAGCATGAATACTGAGCAAAGAATGTATGCTTGCGCAAATGTATTTGAATCAATGTGACTTCCTAAGCACATAATAGCTTGAATTATTGGTAATATAATGGTTGAATGAGCAAAATGATGAAAACATTTTGTGACTAGGGCAATCGGAGATAGTTGAAAGGCACTCTGATTGTGTCAACGAAGAGATAAGAGAAGGTCGCGTTTGATGAATTTTGCTTCTACAATTTGAGAAAGTCCATATTCTTTTTGGACTCAATGTAGATTTATCGGTTATGAATTAAATAATAGGGAGAAAGGAGCCTATAAACACTTGCTTAAGGCAACTAATGCAGCGGATGCAACAAAGATATTTTTGACCAAGTATGAAAGAGCGTGAACTCCTCATCTAGATAGAAGATTAAAACATGCTAGAGAAACTTATACGAAAATTGCTTAGTTACATATTTAGTACCTTTTCTATTAGTTTGTTGCTGTCTTCCTTTTTTGAAAATTGTTTGTAGATTAGCTCTAAGTCTCTTTTAGCTGTTTTTTTTGCTTTTCCGAAAATTTGTTCATGTGGTAAATGTTGTGGATACTGTTGATGTAATGCTTTGTGTATTGATGAAGGTAGTAGTATTTCATTACGTTTTCCCATAGATCAGCCTAATTCTTTGTATATGATATGATGGGTTGTGATTTCATCGTCAGGAAATTGCAAGAAAAGTTTCTTAATTTCTTGGTGATAGTCTATATGCATCCCTAGCGTAGCTAGTGTTTGCGATAGCCGCTTGTCTGTAAATGCAGTATAGTTGATTGCAATAAGTGTAGTGATGGTGAAATGTTCATTTTCTCAACTCATGACTTGTTTCAGGTATAATTTCTTACTTTTTTCCTCACATATACTCTCCTATTCCTTTGATTGCTTCTAGTCCTTCTATAGGCACCATCCAAATAGTTGTGTTTGATTGGTCAGAAGAGAGATCATTGATTGCTTGGAGTGTTCTCAAGTGTAGTGCACCAGGTGCTTTTGCAAGCATAGTAGCAGCATCTTGTAAGTTTTGAGCAGATTCTAGTTCTCCTTGAGATGAGATGATCTTAGCTCTTTTTTCTCTTTCTGCTTCTGCTTGTTTTCCGATAGTTCTTTTTAAGTCATCTGGAATGTTGATGTCTTTGAGTTCTACACTCACTACATCCACTCATCGTTCATCAGTTTTTTCATCAACCAGTAGTTTGATTTTGTTTGATGCTTCTTCTCTGTTGCTCAGTAGCTCATCTAGTTCAAATTGCCCTACAATATTTCTCATAGTTGTTTGTGCAAATTGTACCATTGCGTAGTTGAGGTTTGCAACATTGATGACAGATTTGTCTGTTTGGTCTTCTATGATTTTGTAGTAAATCACAGCGTTGATGACACATGAGATGTTGTCCTTAGTCATTGCCTCTTGTGAAGGAACATCTACTGCTCTTTCTCTAATATCGACCTGTGTTACTCTTTCTAGAATTGGTATCACAAAGTTTAGTCCTGGTTGTAGTGTACGAGAATACTTTCCTAAGAAGAATACTACTCCTCTTTTGTACTGTTTGATTACTTTAACAGAAAAAACAAGTATCAAGATAATCAAGTAGATAATGAATTGGCCAATCATCATAGAAGAAATGAGACATATAAACAGTAACACTATACTTGTCCTCTGATTTTTTGCAACTAATGTTTTAGAGCATCTTGTTCGCTATGCATGCTTGTATGTAGCTGTCGTCTTTTGAGCTTTTGATTGTTGCTGTTCTATAGTGAAGTTCGTCAAACACCTTGGATAATTGTGCTTCATTAAGTTTTGCTGATTTGACCACCCTCAATCTTTCTCCTTGGGCTAGACGTAGTGAGTTTTTTGCTAATGTGAGATCTATATCTTTATGTAATTCAAAAAAGCTTTCAACACTTGATGTATCATGATTAAACTCTACATAGTATTTTCATATGCCAGCATGTATTCAGAGAGTTTCTAGTGTTGAGAGTGCTACCTTTTTCACCAGTGGTGATTCATAAGATGCGCAGGTTTTCTCTAGCCATCTCCTATCCTGTATATGTGATTTTTGCATTCATATAGCTAACCTATCAGTGATTCTCATTGCATCCATAATATTGGATAGTACTCTATGAAGTGATGAAAAGTTACCAATAGTATTCCCAAATAATGTTCATAAGACTGGAATGTCGTTGTACTTATTTCTTACTGTGTGTACTATATCAATAAGATTCGTTGTTTCAAAATCTACTGTACTGGCATCAAATGGTATAGGTAGCTTTTTGCTAGCAATGTTCTGTTTGCAAAGATCTATGATAAG
>JAHDGZ010000021.1:0-16707 GCA_020631605.1 bacterium | reverse complement strand
GAGTGTAGAGAGCTGTTGTTTTGTGTAGTATTGGTTTACATCCATATTTTATGCTTCCAATAAATCTTTCCTGAGTATTGCTCCAGTCTTTTTTCCTGATTCTATTGCTTTGTCGAGTACTTCATTGATTTGTTCATTGGTGATTGATCAATCTCCATAGAGTGTTATTTGCAATGCTATAGATTTTTTGTTAGCAGGTAGATTGTTTCACTGATAGATATCAAATGTGGTTACTTTTTCTACTCACTGCGATGCTTTGATTGCTGCTAGTAGTTTGTCGAAAGATTCCTCTTTGTTGATTACAAAGTTTATGTCACGTGTTAGTATTTGGTCCTGGATAGTTTGGTAATTCACTGATTTTTTTTCTGATTGAATGCTCATTTGAGAGAGAGCTGGCATATCGATAGCACTGTAGACAAGCTGTGCTTGTTCAGGTAGCTTCATCTGCTGTACTATTACTGGATGAATTTTACCAATAAATCCAATGATTATATCTTCTCATTCTGCTTGATTTCTTACACAAATATGTGCTTGTTGTTTAGGATGGAAGTGAGTACTTTTTGCTGGTTTGTAGACTAGTTCTATATTACATGCTGTAGCTATGTCAGCTAGTATGCTTTTTGATTGAAGTGTAAGGTCTTTTGATCGATCTTTAGAGGAACTTTTGTTATATAGTAGGATTCCTAGTTGTTTTGATTCTTGTATCTTACTATTTGTGTTGATGTTACCTGGTATTCAAAACCCACTAGACTGTTGGTGACCTATTTTGCTATACACATCTGTAGTAGTAGCTAGCCTCATTGTATCAAAAAATTTGTGGTTCTTTTTGATCATATCTACTAAATTAAAGAGTGAACTGGGACTCATGAAGCTTGTTTCTGGGCTCAGTGAGTTTTCCATCTCTATGAGGTGGTCAGTTTGTATATCAAAGAGTGCCATAGTGTCTCTATGTGCCCAAGGATATGTTTCTACAAAATCACAGTTGTGTTTGGCATGTGTTATGTCTTCAAGCTTTTGTTGTAGTGCTACAGAGTCTGTTGTTTTGGTTTCACTTTGGATAGCCGTATTTTCCTTGAGATCAATTTTTTCATAACCGTAGATCCTTACTATCTCTTCGGCGATATCTGCAGGAATATTAAGATCCTTTGGACTACGTCGAAGTGGTACTCAAATTGTGTTATCTGATACGTCACAACCTAGCGATGTGAGGATCTTGGTTCAAATCTTCTGCCCATAGTCATGATTTTCTCACCAGATGAGGCTATTGGTGTGATCCCAATCAATAGTGATGTTTTGAGATCGCTCCTCAGGTTTGATGTATGCTGCCATCCTTTGGTAGGTTCATTCTGCTTTTGATTCGATCCATTCCTTGAAGTAGTGAGATGCCCACTGTGTATAGAGAGGGTTGATGTTTTTTTCATATCTCATGATTGCGTCTGTTCTGATTCCAAGTCTTGTTGCTGTTCTTCTAGCAACAATAGGATCGAAGTTGGCTACTTCGACTAATATATCTGTTGTCTCTTCATCTACTCATGAGTTGTTTGATCAAATGACCCCAGCTAAGGCCACAATTTTCTTGTTATCAGCAATAATCATGTCACTCGTTTCTAGTTGGTGTTCTTTGTCAAAGAGATCAATAAAGGTTTCGCCTTTTTCTGCTTGTCTTACTATAATATCTCCTTCTATTTTGGAAGCGTCAAAACAATGGATCGGTTGTCCAGTTTCTATCATAAAGAGATTGGAGATGTCTACTCGATTGTTTCTTGGACTAAGTCCCATATCAATCAGTAGCAATCTTGTTCTAAAATCTGATGGTACTACCCTTATCTTACTTATTTTGGCTAATGAATAATAACGGAGATGATCACTTTGTGCATATATATCGTGAGATTCATCTTCTTGTGTACGTAATATGGTTGGAAAAGTCTCTGCGATGATATGCCCAGCAAAGTGGGTCTGATAGATACTCGAAAGTTCACGAGCCATCCCCATATGTCCCGTCATATCAGCTCTGTGTGTGAGCGTTTTATTATCAACATCAAATATCACATTATTCAGTCGTGGATATTTTGTTGTAATAGGTGTTCCTAGATCAGATGCGGATATGTCAGAGAAGTCATCTTTTTCGTTCGGTGTTTCTCCTTGCATATTTCGTATTCCATGAATGTCTGTATCTTCGTTGATTCATAATTCTTCCTTGGCACAAATCATACCGTTGGATGCTACTCCTCTCATTTTCCTTTCTCCGATTTCAAATCCGAGTTTTGGAAGAAAACATCATGGAAGTGCAACAGGGACAATATAGTTTGGTATCATGTTCTCTGCCGCAGTGCAGATTTGCACTATTCCGTGTTCTCCGCAATCTATCTGGCAGACTACTAGTTTGTCTGCATCAGGATGAGCAGCAATCTCTTTTACAAGTCAAAAAACAACTTCTTGTGGAATTGTTCTTTCCTCTATCCCCTCTATTTCGCAAGATTTGAGTGTAAGTTCATTTCCTATATTGCTGTTGGTGTCATTGAGTTTTATGTAGTTTTCTAATAGCGTGCGTGTGAATAACATAGATCTTTTTCTAGTGCTAAAGTCATAGAGCTTAGTACTAGTGGAGTTGATCATAATTGCAATATTCTTTTTGAGCTGTATGATTTGCTGAGATCTCTTGCAATCCCTCTCCCTCTTTGTATAAATTGATGGTTTACGCTATCTGATTGTCAGATTTTTTTGTTTCGTCTAAAAATATCATATGTCTGCAGAACAGCCACTAATACCAGCAGGTTGACTTACTCTCAACCATCCAATTGAAAAAGAATTAAAGCAATCATATATAGATTATGCTATGTCAGTAATCGTGATGCGTGCATTACCAGACACGCGTGATTGATTCAAGCCTGTGCTAAGAAGAATACTGTATGCTATGCATGACATGAAATTGTGACATACAGCAAAATATAAAAAATCTGCTGCTGTAGTGGGAGAAGTACTTGGTAAGTACCATCCACACGGAGATCAATCAGTATACGATGCAATGGTAAGGCTAGCACAGCCATTTAGCATGAGATATCCTCTTGTTGATGGACAAGGTAACTTTGGTAGTGTCGATTGAGATGGTGCTGCAGCTATGAGATATACTGAGGCTAGATTAACGAAGATAGCTGAAGAAATGCTTACTGATATTGATCAAGATACAGTAGACCGAAGAGATAATTATGATAGTAGTATACAAGAACCTATTACTCTCCCTACTAAATTCCCTAATCATCTTTGTAATGGAACAATGGGTATTGCTGTAGGTATGGCAACTAATATGGCTCCTCACAATCTGACAGAAGTTTTGGATGCTTGTTTAATGCTTATCAAAAAACCGGAAGCTACGGTCGATGACATTATGGAAATCATCCAAGGACCTGATTTCCCGACAGGAGGTACTATTTATGATCCAGAGAATATCAGAGAGGTCTATAGAAGAGGAAAGTGATGAATTGTTATGCGTGGTAAGACTCACTTTGAAGAGAAGAAATGAGCACCATGTATCGTAATAGATGAGCTACCATATATGGTCAATAAGTCCAATCTTGTCGCAAAAATTGGTGATCTTGTTGTCACTAAAAAACTTGAATGAATAACTGATATTACAGATGAATCAAAAAACGATATAAGAGTAGTTATTCAGTTGAAGAAGTGATTGGAGCCAGAGAGAATCTTGTATATGTTGTATAAGATGACAGATCTCCAATGTAACTTCAACCTCAACAATGTTACTCTTGTAGAAAATGGATTACAACCAAGAATGCTCAATATCAAAGATTTGTTGGTGGAGTATGTTGAATATAGAAGATTAGTAGTTTTGAGAAGGTCAGCATTCCAGTTGGATAAAGCAAAAGCTAGACTGCATATCTTAGAGGGATTGAAAAAAGCTATAGATATACTTGATGAAGTAATTGATACTATCAGAAAAAGTCAGACAAAAGATGAAGCGAAGAAGTCATTAATAACTAAGTTTGAATTTTCAGAAATACAGGCAGAATATATACTACAGATGAGACTACAGTCTCTAGTATGACTAGAAATCGAAAAAATTATCAATGAAATTGATGAAAAGAAAGCACTGATAGAATACTTGGAAGGTATCTTGTCTGATACAGCAAAACGTGATGAAGTGGTTGTAGAAGAGATGAAAGAAGTAAAAAAGAAATTTGGTGATGAGAGACGTACTGAAGTAAGTACAGATACTAGTGTCTATGCTCTGGGTAAAAGTCTCAAGGCAATGAGAGACGCATTAGATAGAAGAGAAGAGGATGTTATTGTTCTTATCGAGAATGATCGTCGTGTAAAAGTCTTGTACCAATCAAGAATAGTGCAAACACCAGAAGAAACTCTAGAAATGATATATACAAACAATCAAGATAGAATCGCTGTGATCACTGATCAATGAGAATTGGTTGTAGAGAGACTTAAAGATCTCTGATCACATAAAATAAGTGGAAATCCTTTTGATTTTAAAAAAGAGTATAAGCTTAAGGGTGAGGTTATTTTTGCTAAGACCCTCCTCCACTCTGACTATGAATACCTTTGCTTCCTTACTAATCATAATAGCCTCAAGAAAATTAAGAAGGAACTCTTACTAAAATTTAAGAAGTTCCCTACTACATGTATGAATTTACCAGGTAAGGGTGAGCGCATAGTTTCAGTTCTACCAACTGATATTGGTGACAATCTTGCAGTAGTTACAAAGAATGGACGATGACTCATTTTCCCTGAAGATTGAGTAAGAGCTATGTGAAAGACTGCTTGAGGTGTTCGTGCTATTGAGTTGCAGCCAGGTGATGCTGCAAGTGGTATGTTTATCTATCAAGATGAACCATTTTTGATGATTTATGCTAAAACAGAAGCAAAATTGTTGAATATAGAAGACTTGAGAATACGAAAAAGAGCAAGAAAATGAGATGAACGATGTGTTCTGGAGAAAAAGCAATCTATCTTGTGAGGAATGTCTGTAGTAGAATGAAATGTTAGACTGAGACTAGAGGATGGAACTATTGAGACACATGATTGTAATAATATCTATTTAGGCGATCCAGATGCTGGACTAGATAAGCTAACCAAGAAACCAATTGAGGTTGCATATAGACCTTGGGAAGAACAAGAAGAGAGTCTCAAAAAACGTGAAGAAATTAAGAAGAAATTGAGAGAAGAGAGAGCTAAGTTACAAGAACAACAATGAATAGCTGCAGCTGAGGAAGTTGTATGAACGACGGAAGGTGAATCGTCAACTGGTGATATCGATGAGACAAAAGAGAATACATCTGAAGCTGCATAATTATTTAGTTGCTCACGAAAGTGTATGAGTACAGATACGTGACTGTTGTTAGTTCAGACTACTTTTCCTAATGATGGAAAAAAAATGAGAGGGTTTGTCATGTGATTGATCAAAAGTCGTAGTGCATTGCGTGTTCAGCGTATTAATTATGCGAAAGCATACTATCTAGAAGATGGTATATACACGCAAGATGATCAAAAAATCTTGCTTATCCAATTATTGGAGTCTAAGAAAGAAGCATTTGAAAAGTATATGAACAAGAATCATCCTAGTGCTAATCCTGAGATGATTTATATCTCCCCTTCCTCTGTAGAAGGAGGTTATTTGGCTTGAATGATTTCTACGTAAATAGTTAGATTACTTTACCCTTTACTCATGTTTTGATGAAACGACAACACCGAATAGTTTTTGTTCTCCTAGCTTTTGTTCTAACGTTTGTTTGATGGGAGACAGTAACTGAATATTTGCTTAACCATAAGTACTACTTCTGAAAAACAGCTGGTGCTAGATGAATTGTAGAAACATGGAAGAATTGGTGAATTGTCTGATACGGAGTGTTGTTTAGTCTTATACCACTGGCCTATTTGTGGTTCTCACAGAAAATACGTTGAATCTGGCTATGAATAGCGATATATTGTTCCTTGTTTTTTTTCTGACTTGCACATATGAGCCATAAATGATGACTTATTGGCTGAGCTTGAACAATAAAATTTGCTTTTGCTATCTTTTTGTTCCAGTTTCTCGCTTCATATTTTGTGGCTTCATTGTATGCTATTTGATCGTGGATCAATGAGAAACTCTTTTCTTTGCGTCAGCATAATTGGATAAACATCTTGCTGACATGGTGACTATGATTGGCTTTTCATCTGTTGCTCAATCACTTTCTTATCTTGTTAGGTATCTATCATCCAGTTGTTTTGTGGATATACTTCTTACTTTTTTGAGCAATTATTTGGCTAAGAAGAGATTCGCTTCGCTCTGTGTGAGTAGTCTTTGAACAGACTATCTCTGCATGGAAAAATTCATGATGGATAAAGTATGTTTTTTGGATCTTATTAGTCATGTCTTTGATCTACGTCATGTTTGGTTTACAGCTTTCATATATACCATACCCAACAGCATGGGATGCAAACCATGCGTATTTTCTTTTTCCAAAGATATTTGCTCTTAATGAATGATATATTTGGGCTTGATGACCTAGTCCTGCTCCTTTTCTCTGGCTCAGTTATATTTGATTTTGGTTCGGATTGTTTTTGCCTTTTGGTGATTGACTTCGACTCTCTCCAGATACTGTAGCTCTTGTCATGAATTTTTTGAGTGGTATTTTTGTATTAGTGCTTGGTGTTGTATGAGTACGTAAGTTGTTACTCATTCATACTGATTCTGGAGCAGATATCCTAGATGAAAAACAAGAAACATTGGTTACCAGAGACACTTCTCTGATGACTGCAGTTGGTCGATTTGGATTATTGCTTTGGTTGACGAGTGGAATGTGAGCATTTCTCGTTTTTGTAGATAACAAAACTGATTTGGGTGTACTCTCCTTGGTTATTCTTGCTCTTTTAAGTTGATTGGTGATGATTCATGCTTTGGCGAGTCATACTGGTCTTAAAACTAATGAAACTACAGCTACAAAAGGTTTTCTGATGAGTAATAGATATGAGCTTCTCTCTGGTTTCTTTTTTGCTCTGGCTGTTATGGCTAAACCCACGGCATTTGTAGATGTCTTTACGTTTCTTCTGTATTTCATCTGATTATTTCTATGAATTGCGTGAGTGTTCTGAGCTCTCTTGCTATGATTAGGATTTGTTAGTAAAATTTGAATTTTGAATAGCAATAATATGTTGTCTGAGGATAAGTGATTATGGTTGATTTGATTAGGAGTTCTTTGACTCTTGCCAGAAGCGATATACTCATGGTTTGGTAAAGTGAGACGTTATTTCTTTTCATTAATTATTTGGCTCACAGCGCTAGTGGTATCAGTAGTGATACTCAAATCACCACATGTGCTATACAAGCATTTTCAATTAGACGAAAGACCTCCTATAGGTGAATTACTAAAGGAGTATCTGATGGGATCTGTTGATAGATCATTAGCACCTTCTCGTCTTCTAGTAAGTAGTTGAAATCTTGATGCTCTCCTATCAGGTGAAGTAGAACAGGTTCAAGAAGAGGCTGTTGCTATACCAAACTACTTGCCATTGAGTCAGTGTAGTCTTTCAGCTGTTTGAGCAACAGAAACAGCAGATCTTTTCACAGATCTTAAATCTATACAATGAGGATGATTGTCAGAGGACGTCGGAAGATATGTTGGTTTTGGTCAAAAGCAATTTGGTACGGAATGAATAGGTAATGCGCTTCTCAAGCTATTTTATTGAAAAGTGAACTATTGTTATACAAGAAACTCATTGGCAAAGTACCTCTGCAACAATCGTTCAGAATTAGAATCTTTTTGACTTTGAGATTTAGAGTCTTTACTACAAGATTTTGATTCTCCTTCTCAGCAAAGATTTCTTAAGTGGGTAGATAAAAGTATTGCCGAATGATCTCTCTTCGCTAGTGATTTGCCATCACAATTTACTACATATCGACAAAAGAGAGTTGTTTTAAGACAGAACTGAAGGCTTTCTGTTCCTTATAGATATATTATACCTTTCAATGTCGTGCAAAACCGATCTCTTCAGAATGAATCTAGTTACTATACTGACATCTGATTTATCTGGTTGATTTCTCTTTGTCTATTAGTTATTGCATTTCTGTATTCGTTGCTAGTACGAGATAGAAAACTTTTTGCTCTTACCTCAGCTTCTATTTGATGATGGATATTATGGATAGTAATTTGATGATGAATAGTCCGATATGGTTTGGGCTTGATCGTCTGGTTGGTGCTAACTAATGTGATTTTTCTTTATTCTTTACTACAGAGATCTGAGGATAAGTCTCCAGTTCGTGTACTTTCTTATGGAGTCATCGCCCTTTTTGTCTGTTGGTGACTTTTTCAATGGTCATTAAATATCACGAGAATTGCTAAACAGTGAGGATGATGACCGTTTGTCTATTACAAGCAGTGAGTAGGTGTTTCTTCTCCTATAGCTATTACTAATTGATCTCTCTCTCAAACTCGTGAAACAAATTCACACTATGGTCGAGAAGAAGTATTTAATCTACAATTTTCTCATTATAATCCTTTGTTAGCTTTGGATAAATCTAGGAAAAGTGGCGATGGTATGTATATAGCAGGTACTTATGCTCAGTATTTTATGAATAATCAACAGTGAATCAGATATGATTGACTAGTAACTGGTTTACGAAGACTTATGAGTGATGAAGACGTGTGCGCTAGTTACCTTAGACTAAAAGAAAGACGTTTTGAATACATAGTGCTTGATCCTAATATAGCAACTGTTGTTATGGGTCAATGAAATAGTAGCTTGTTTCATAGGTTTTTGCTCAAATCTGATACACAATGAAAAAGACAATCAAATGGTGTAATGGCACAGATAGCAGAAATGGTTATGGCTGGTTATATGAAGCTGGAGCATTCTAGTAATCTGTGAATTACTTATGCATACAATTTAAGCTCACAGGAGATAGCTACTCACATGAAGGCTGTATGAGAGGCTGATGAGGTTACCTTCAGAACTAAATTGAGTAGTGCTAGATTTTTCCGTGCTGATGCATCCAAGTATCAGAATGTGATAGCTAATGTATTTATAGAAAGATTACAAAACGGAGCTGCTATACAAGATATAGCTGATATGTTTTGAAAAATAATTGATGAAAGTACGGTCAAGACTGTTATTGCTTTACAGGCACAACAATCTCCGCAGTTTGTCTCTCAGTTTGAATCACTTAACCAAGATGAAAGATTTGTTGTCGTACAATATCTTAATCTAATGAATGCAGCATGAAGTGATACATCTCAGTTTCAACAACAAGTGCAAAGATTGCTTAGTCAGAGTCTCAGCAGTTGAAGCCAAGTTGCTGTTTGGAGTTTAGTTAACTAATTTTTACTCTCATTGTATTAGATTAATGATTAGATTAGTATACTCCTTTTTCTCCTATACTAGAAGAATTATTCTATGCTTAGTAAGATTTTGACTTTATGCTTCCCTAAAATATGTAGTTCTGGGATGGACATCTGATGTAGTAACTATGTCGATAAAAGGTCATAAGATTCATCTGAGATGAAAGACCTCTGATAGGAGGACATTTGATCAAGTGTTTCTTGATAATGAGTATAAAGCAGATTATGTCTGAGATATTTCTACTATAGTAGACGCTTGAGCCAATATTTGATTGTCTGCGATCTGGTTTCATCTCTCTTATCCCGATGCTAGAATCTACTCGATAGAACCACAAGAAGAGAACTTTGCTCTACTAACTAAGAATTGTGCAAACATCTCCAATATCACACTATTGCATAACGCAATACGGCCAGTAGAGACTGAATTATCTCTAGAAAATTGACTAGATATGGGTTATTGGGGATGTCGTTACGATGCTTTAACTCATGGTACTTGAGTACATACTGTTACTCTTCCTTGATTGTTTGATTCCTATTCTTTTGAATCTATTGATATACTAAAAGTAGATATAGAATGAGCTGAAAAAGAGCTTTTTGAAAAGAACATTAGTTGGATCCAACGTGTTTCAAATATCGCTATTGAGTTACACGACAGGTTTAAGCATTGATGTAGCTATTCTTTTTTTTCTTCTGTCAAAGCCTTAAGTTATTCATACTTTCAACGTTGAGAAAATATATTTCTACTTTGATTAGATAAAGATGAAGTACCTGCGTAATCTCGCTAAACAAATGTATAATCTAATTTTCTATGGAGCACTTGACCCAACTATATATTTTGTCGTAGACTCTAAGAAAGTGGCTTATCTTCCACTAGCTAAAGTCGCTTGTTCATCAATTATGAATGCAATGCTCGCTCGTGGTGTTGCTTCTTGATGAAATAAACGAGAAGAAGTTCATTGATTGGCTTCTTACAAGAGGCACAGTATTGCTACAAATTACTTTGTTTTTACTTTTGTGAGAAATCCATTTGATAGAATTCTTTCTTGTTACAAAGATAAGTATGGGCAACATACTCAACGTACCTGAAAGTTTCATTTTTCATGATATCTTTTTTGATACCTTCAAGAAAGGGATAGTTTTGAAGATTTTGTAAGAAAAATTTGTAAAATTCCAGATTTTCTTGCAGAAAGACATTTTAAGTCTCAGTATTCTTCGCTTCATAAGTTTTGATGTTTTCTCCCACAAAGTGTTTGAAAATTTGAAACATTGGAGAATGATTTTGAGGAGATTAGAAAGACATACGATTTTTGCTTGTTGCCACACTATAATAGTACCCCCAAAGACAATTATATGGATTGGTATACTCCTGCATTGGTCGATCTTGTCTATGAAAAGTATAAAAATGACGTTACTTATTTTGGATATGAGAATGAGTATTTATCTCTAAAGGAACATGTTGCTCACAAATAATGAATCGCTACCCTTAGTTTCTATTATTATGTCTACATATAATTGATCTACGTATATACGTGAATCAATAGAGTCTGTCTTGTCACAAGATTATACTGATCGAGAATTTATTATTATAAATGATGCATCTACTGACCATGTAGAGGATATTATCCTTGAGTATGTTGCTAAGGATTCTAGATTTGTATATATTCGCAATGAAAGAAACTTACACCTCACTCTCTCCTTAAATAAAGGTATAGAGGCATCACAAGGTAAGTATATAGCTAGGATCGATGATGATGATCTTCGGGTTTGAAATACTAAACTTTCTAGTCAAGTTGCTCTTCTTGAATCAGATGATACTATCTGACTCTGTGGTACAAGAGTAGACTTTCTTTACCCTGATGGATCAACAAAAATCGCAACACGTTACTATACAGATTCTGCTATCAAATCTCATTTCTTGGAAGGTAATCAAATTGGTCATGCTTCGATTCTGTGTAGAAAGGCCATATTAGAAGATATAGGATATTATAACCCTAGATATAATGGTTATGAAGATTATGAGTTACGAATGAGACTTTGAATGAATTATAGCATTGTCAATCTAAAACCACTGGGCATGCTTTATAGACAAAGAGAATGATCAATTATACAATCTAATCGTGTTTCTAGATCCTGGCTTTTTTTGACTTTAACACATAAATACAAAGCTGTATATTGATGATATTCATTGAGAAAAAATATCATAAGACTAGCTAAAAGCTGTCTTTGAGTTATTCCAGGTTTGGTCACTTTACTTATTTATTTGAGAAGAAGATCTCAATAATTTTTAGCTAATTTCTCAAGTGAATACTTTTTTTTCACTGTGTGTATTATGTTTTGTGTATCTCGTGACGTATTGAGTCACTTAGTAATTGTTTCTTTTATTGAAATCGGGTCATGAACATCCGGAATAAGCAATCAAGACTCTTTTGTGACAATTTGTTGTGGTCATCAGTGTGGAGTACTAATAACTGGTATGCCACATCATAGGGCTTCTAATAGTACTACTCAAAAACTTTCAGCTAGGCTAGGTAGAATAAATAAATCGCTAGCATTCAACCAGTATACTAAGTCTTGATTTGGTATTGCTCCTGCTAAAGATATATGCTGTGTCAATCATTCTTGGACAATAAGTTTTTCTAGATTTTTTTTCTCAGGTCAACTTCAGATGATTATTAGTTTGATTGTTTTGCCTTCATCTACTAGTATCTTGCAGGCTTTTATAAGATTTGCTTGATTTTTTATTGGATGTAATCTACCTATGGTAATAAGTATTTTTCAATGACTTTGTAATGCTAATTTTTCTCTACAGGCATTTTGGTCAAGATCATAGAATTTATTTTGATCATATCAGTTTGGATAGTGGTAAATATTGTTGTTGAATTCTTCTAGTTTGTCCATGTCATAGGGATTAACTCTGATCAATGCCCTACTTCATGTTCGTGACTTGTACAATTCTTTATCTCACGACTGTATGAGTGTGTCTAACCATTGAGGATTTTCATGTAGTGTTATTACATACTCTATATTATATTCTTTTGCAATGCTTGCTGCAATAATACCCGATGGTTTACTAAAATGTGCCAGTATACTATCTATTGCTATTTTTTTCTGAGAAAGAATTTTTTTTGCTGCCCTGAGTGCGTTTTTTGCTGCTTTCTTTCTGTGAAACGATATCGGCAAAAGAATATAGCGGCTAAAGTACACTTCTACATTGTCATAAGAGTAGCTTTTTAGCTTAGAGAAGTGTGTATACTTATTTTTTCAAAAAATATTAAGAACTGATGGGTAATAAGGCGTCGGGCAGATGACATAGATTTTGGTGAACTGCTCCTTAAGGGCGTTTACATTATCTTTAACAAATGTTGTTAAAGGTAGTTTGCCCTCTTCATCTGGAAAATTATTTGTAATTACTAACAGGTTTTTCATTCTCTTCTTTTTCAAAGTAAGGCACTTATTCTTTTAGCGATTCTACGTGGAATAAGGATTAGTGAAATATTGAGTAGTAGGCAAAGCAGTCTATTGGGATAGTGTTTTCTGTACATCCAGTAGATTTTCAACCCTGTCAGTCTTTGTTTGAGGTATTTGTTTGTACTAATCGAATTTTTTTGATCAATGGTCACGTAGGTAAGTTTTTCATTTATATTTCATATTTTCCCATATAATCATTGCCTACAAATAAATTCATAATCCTGTCAGACCATAAAATCAGCTCTATATTCTTCCATATTTTTGTGCCTTCTAACCATCATCGTTGGGTGTCGGATCTTGCAAGAAGACAGTATTCGTTTTCTAATTGATGTATCATCAATGACACTCTGGTGACTTCAAATTTCTGTATGTTCCTTGTCAATAAATACTACTCACGTTCCTGTAATGATGTACTCTTTGTTATTTTCCATAAAGCTTACTTGCTTTTCTAGTTTATCAGGAAATCGATAGTCATCATCATCAATGACTGCTATATACTCTCATTGTGCATGTTGGAGTGACTTGTTTCTAGCTGCTCATGGTCATGGTTTCACCTCTAGAAACGTCTTAATTCTTTGATCTCTTTTTTTTCGTTTTTCTAAAACTTTCTGTGTATGATCAGTAGAATTATTATCAGTAATCAAAAATTCTATATTTTTGTAGGATTGATGAATTACAGATTCTATGGTTCAAGCTACTAAGTCTGCTCTATTGTAGGTAGCCATTATGACACTAATAAGTGGTCCTGATTTAGTCATTCAGAGCAATGATTTTATTAAATACACGTTCACTGTTGTCTTGATCATTGTACTTGAAAAAATTCTTTATTCTAGTTGAATACTTGTTTCATCTATCTCGTCAATTCTTTTGAAGTGCGCTTATATTTTTTAGTAGATCGTCTCAGTTTCTAGATATGGGACCAAATCACATTGTTTCATAGTTGAAATAGCCCTCTTTGTAGTGATTGTCTCTAAAATTTTCATAATCCATAAAGTAATAAAGCACTGGTATTCAATAGTATCCCACATCGAATCATATGCTTGAGTAATCAGTAATAACACAACAACTAGTTGCTATTTCATTTTTTAGATCAATGTCTTGCATGATAGTAAATTCTACATAATCAGTGTTTTGGTCTGTGAAATGACGTAGATACTTTTCAAATTCAAAATGAAGAATTACTTTTAGTTTTATTTTCTTACTAACTAAAAAACTGTTCATTAATTGTCATAATGTGTAGTATTCTTTGTAGAACTCTGATCCTAAAAATTCTTGTTCTGTGTTTATATAACTCCTTCGTGTTGGTATACATAGTATGGTTTCTTTGTTAGACTTACTATCATGAGTGAAATAGTCAAATCTAGGAAATCAAGTGGTTCGTACTTGGTTTTCTGAGTATCAAAAGAGTTTGAGCACGTATTTGGATTCTTTGTCTGACGTTGTAACGAATGCATCTGCACCAAGTACTTTTTTAGACTGAAACTGACTTACATCATCTTTAGTTACTCAGTGGTTCAAAAATATATACTTTTTTTTTCCTATAAGTCTGGAAAATAGTTTGTTGAATATCTTTACTTGAACTGGTTCTGTGAGTCCCCAATGACTGCTAATAAAGACTCATGCTTCCAGAAATGTCTTGTATCGTCATAATGAGCCTATTGTAATAATCCTCTCCTCTACGTTACCTTTTGCATAGAAATAATATGACTGTATTTCATTTTTGTTTTTTGCATATGTAAATAGTGCCCAAGCATTATCTTGTTTAGAGTCAATTCTTTCTCAAAATGCCCATTTTTTTTCATCATTTAATTTTTTCCTTTTCCCAGTCAGGAAATATCAGAGAATTAGTGTGCCTAATATAACTACTGCAGGAATTTTTTGTATAAGATATTTGTTCAATTTTTTTAGAAATCAAACTAATCAGTATTTCTTGATTAGATTTAGCATGTCTTTTCTTTATCTAAAGAAGAATTTGTTATATAACATTTGTATCGCTAGTGAAAAACTATTGCTGTTCTGTTGACCTTTGCCCAATGAGTGTGCAGTGTAGGAAATGTGTACTGGGACTTCTTTGTATGCTATTGATTCTTTGTGTATAGACTCATTGATCTCATTTGCATAGTGCATGCTATCTGCTTGGATATCTAGTTTGTGCAATATCTCTGAATGTATCATCCTATAGCCACAATGTGGGTCACTTACTTTAGATTTATACAGTAGTCTGGTTGTCAGTTTGGAGAGAGCTAGGATAACTTTTCTTAGAGCGGGCATTGCTGTCACTGTTGATCATTGTATGAACCTTGATCATAAAAAGAGTTTTATTGTGGGATTGTTTTCTTGGCACTCAATGAATTTATCCATATCTGCGATGCTCATTTGCCCATCAGGGTCAAAAGTAACTATCCAATCTGCCTGTAGTGTTGATTGATGTCTTTTGATAAATGCAAAAGCTGTTTTGAGTGATGCTCCACCACCTCCTCTTCATCTATTGATGATATGCTCTAAGTAGACAATGCATGCTTTGGGCTTGTTCAATTGAAATTTCTTTACCTTTTCATTTGTTTCATCTGTTGATCAATCATTCACTACTAGTATTTTTGAAAATCCTGCTTCTATGATCTCAGATAGTGATTTTTCTATCGTTAGTGCTTCATTGTACGCTCTGACTACAAAAATGTAGTTATTTCTTTTTTCTTTACTAAGCTTAGCGGTTTTTCGATTAATCATCCCAGTATCAATCTTTTCCATAGCTAGGTGTGATGTGAGTTTGGATAGAGAGATGTCTTCCTTGGTATGACTGTTGAGTAATCAGAAATACATATACAGAAGCAGTATGATACTAATATACACCAATAGGTCTGCTCCTCTAGCCACTCAGAAAAATTGTCCAAACTTATTCAGTATACTTACATCTAGTGCAAAGATAAGGAGAAATATGATTCATCATAAGAATATGACAGTATGGAGTCCTGTTAGTTTTTTTCTCTTGAATAAATCTATGCTCAAAAAAAGGAAGAGTACAGATGTTATGATTATGAGGAATTGAAGTAGGGACATGTAATTTATATTACCAGGTAAGAGTTTCTAGAGCTGTCCTATCGCATTCTGTACAAAAAATTCCTCAGTAACTGCTCTCGTTATTTGTTTTGAGTTTATTACATTAGGATGTTGGCGTCGGTCAGATTTACTGATTATTTCTCGTTTTTGTATATACTCTACTAGTATTTGTTTTTTATCGGTCTCCTCTGCTTCTAAAAAATCCTCACGCATTTTTAAGGTAGATAAGTATAGGCTGTTATCAACTGTAGAATAATAATCTGGTTTAATTGATCATTTAATTATCCATCTTCAATTACGTCAGTCTGTACAGGCTACAAGAGTTGTTTCAACTCATCACCCTGCAGTAAGTACATCAACATTTTCTGGCGTAGTTTCAAACGATTCCTCTACTATATAGATATAACGTTGGTAGTTGTTGGAATCTGAAATTTTCTTATAATACCAAACCTCATCTTCTACTGGATCTAATGTCATGATGTTAGCAAAGATTGTTTTATAACGTCCTGGATCTGATGCTAGATAATTGCTATGCCCAAAGTAAACTGCATTTCATATTTCTCAAAGCGCAGTTGTCCCATGATAGTGCATTATTCATTTTTGGAGATATGGATCTATTTCTACTTCTTCTCAATTTACAAATAAGTCTTTGTCGTTTCATGATCAAAACTGTACTGGTGCAATTAGGCCAAGTGTAGGAATAACAATGTATTCATCAGAACTATATCTATCTTCTTGAAATGGTAATATTTTCATCCAATAGTCAATTCCTACAGGTGCATCTAAGAGAGATCTTGGCTTGAACCAATTTGGTATTTCTCGATCTAGATCTTCACTA
>JAHDGZ010000048.1:273-3866 GCA_020631605.1 bacterium | reverse complement strand
GATTCTTGTATTTTTTCACTATCTTGTGAAAAGAGATTGGTAACCAGTGTGCCCAGCATTGAGAATGTTAGTTTAGATTCTGCTCGTATTTCTTTTCCACCTAAGATCAATGCTTCCCCCAATGAGTATTTTTTTTGTACTAAACTGTATCTTCCTTTTCAACTGATTCACAGTAAGCATGTTTCTTCTGGACAGGTAATTGAATCAGTTTTTGTCTCTTTGATAGATGCAGATTCCCACTCTACTGGAAATGTCTTTGATTGGAGTTCGGAGAGTAGTGTAGAGATGTTGTCTCGATCAACTTTTTGTTGATTTATAGTGAGGATTATGTCATTTGATTCTATTCCAATGCTTTGTGCTATGCTCCCACTTAGTACTGTTTCTACTACTATGTTTGGTGAGTTTTCTTGTATAATTCATTCTTGTAAAGCAAATGACTCAGAAGGAAAAAGATAGCTTTCTGATATGCTTTCTGATGCAGTATCTGGTAGTATGGTTAGCGGTTGATTGCCACCTATGAATACGATCGTAAAGATGATCCATGCTGCTAGGATGTTCATGATTATTCATCCAAGTAGTATGAATATTTTTTTTCCAAATGTTGCTGATGTAAAGCTATCTTTGGCTAAAAATTCAACTTCGTCGTTTGGGTTCTCGCCTTTGAGTCTCACAAATCATCACAAAGGTATTGCATTGATGGTATACTCAGTTCCCTGTTTGTCCTTTCGCCAGCGGCATACCTTGGGAGGTATTCCGATTCAGAACTCTTTTACATGCACTCACGATAGCTTGGCTGCATAGAAATGACCAATTTCATGGATTACTACTAAGAGTAAGAAAACTACTATAACTGCTATGACTCACCACATTATTTCTTGGTTTCTGTAAATACTTGTATCTCTTTTGAGATTCAACTTGTAGATGAGAGGGAGAATAGTATTTTCTTAGGAGAAGACAAGAAAATTTACTCTGACTAGATGATATAATGATAGATGCACACACACATTTGACAATGGATGTCTTTCGGGACAAAAGAATGGAGATACTCTCTGATTTTGTTTCAATGGGTTGAACATGACTTGTCAGTATCTGAATGGATACAGTAGCAAACAATCGTGTTCTTCAGTTATGTAATAATGCAGAAGAGGCTGATATCCCTTGTATAGTAAAATCAACTATTGGTCGACATCCATATGAAGTAGTGAATGGAACGATCAAAGAAAACAATTTTATGCTTTCTATACAAGCATTGGATCTTTTGTTGCAAAACCACGAAAATCATATAGTAGCGATTGGGGAATGTGGAGTGGACTTGCACTATGATAATGGAAAAGAGACATTGTTGGCTCAACAACAATTGTTTGCATTGCAGTGTCAACTTGCGTTGCAACGATGATTGCCAGTAGTGATCCATAGTAGAGATGCATTTGAAGAGACGTGTATTGTTCTCCAAGATTTCCCCGGATTAGATATTTATTTTCACTGTCGATGATATTGACCAGAACAAGTAGAAAAAGTACAAGAGTGGTTCCCAGGTTCGTATATATGATATTGTGGCAACGTGACTTACAAAAATGCTACTCAACTGAGAGACTCATTGAAAATAACTCCCCAAGATTCTTTATTGTTGGAGACAGATGCACCGTACCTTGCACCTCAAGCGGTGAGATGACAGACTAACTCACCACTATATATCTCACATCTGTATGATTTTGTTGCTGAAGAATTAGATAAAGATAAGACATCACTGATAAACGAAGTGACAAAAAATTTTCTCTGATTCTATCACTTGTAACTAATGTGAACTTGTAATTGTTTGCTATATAGCTAGTTTGTTACTGTTTAATCTGTTTGCTTTTCTATGAAAAAAATACTCTCAACTTTTGCTCTACTCACATCAGCAACTGTACTACTTGCTGGATGTAATAATAATCAATTGGCTGAATCAATGACATATGAAGAAACTTATTCAGTCTTTGTCGATAATATCATGCATGATCAGATAGAACAATTGCAATCTGTTTCTGACTGGAATGGTATGTTGACGGACTCTGATATCCAGCTTACTATGAACAATGAGTTTGCCATCGCAGATATAGGTATCAAGACGCTAGCTATGATGAAGGATTGAAGTAGTTCATGATACAATGCCTTTGATGTTATGTTAGACTCAGAGTTGTTACAAATGAGTGGTGCAATTACACTTTCACATTTTTCTGATGTGGTTTCTACTTACTATCGTTTGGACGCAATCGATGTAGATATGTGATGACTATTAGCTGGCAATCTTACGTATGTTGATCTTATGAAAGAGCAATTGAAAGCATTGGCTTGAGAACGATATAAGATTGATCAGGAAACTTTGTTGACTGATACAGCTAATGCATCTTATCTCTCTGAATGATTAAAACAACTACCACTTGATGTGTATGAATGATTGAGCAAGCATCAGATATTTGATGTAGAAGAAAAGTCAGATGATGGGTATAAAGTCAATTTGTCAGCAACAGGTATGGTATGATTTCTTGAAGAGGTACAGGGTAACGATTATGTTAAGTGACTCTTTGATACGAGTGCTTTGACTGGTGATATGAGTGCTCTTTTTTGAGATGTAGCTAGAATTAACGAAACAACTGATATGTTTTTGAAAGTTGTAGATGCTGATCATGTGGATCTGTTTGTGCAGTCACGTGATGACGCTGTTACACCGTTTTCAATGACTATAGGACATAAAGGAATTTCATTGGATGTCTGAAACGGTGCATGATGAATCTGAGATGATCTCCATGTTGAATGGCTAGAGGCAGCAGATGATGAGTATGCTATACAAGCTTCTTTGGTGCAAAGCTGAATGACTGTGATAGAAATAGAATGAACACATAAATGATCATTGACTGAAGATTCTATGAGTACTGTTGTAGATCTTGATGTAGGAGTTGCGAACGCTCTTCTGAATCTCCCTATAGAAAGTGATTTTGTTGAGATAAAAGTTACTATGGATTCAACGTCTGTGCGCAAAGAATGATCAACTACATTGCTTCCTCCGGCAAACTTCCAAGCATTTGATGACTTTATGGGTTGAATTGCTGGTGAATATGTAGAACAACCAATTCCTGTTGAGTGAGGAGCTCCAGTATTAGATCCTGTTACTGAATAAGTTGTATGTCTGATTTTTCTCTCGATACTTATGATTTTTTCCTACCAGATGAGCTTATTGCTCAATCCCGCGTTCCTCTTGAAGAAGAACGTCTCCTTTCTGTGTGAAGAGACTGAACTATTGATGACAATACTTTTTTGCAATGGATAGAAACGCTAGATCACACAAGTGTGTTAATTTTTAATGATAGCAAGGTAGTCAAAGCAAGGATTCCTTTGCATGATGTTGTGTGTGTCTCACCAACATGAGAATCAGTGTTACTTGATCTGTGAGAAATATTTGTCTATGAGATACTTGATGTTCAGCATGCAGAAGTGCTAGTCTCAGATTGAAAGCACTTCAGACCATGATGGACGATCAAGTTAGCATCAGATCTACATGTGGTAAGTGAATCTTTTGTTGAAGATTGAATTCTAATGAGAGTTGTCTGAGATTC
>JAHDGZ010000048.1:0-263 GCA_020631605.1 bacterium | reverse complement strand
GGAAACGTATGGTGAAATGCCATTGCCTCCCTATATTCAGCATGATACTTTATGAAAGAATGCTGACTCTTATCAAACAGACTATGCTGGAGAACAATGATCAGTCGCTGCGCCTACTGCAGGTCTGCGTTTTTCCCAGGAGGTACTTTCACGTTTAGAGGAGAAAGGGATAGAGTATGCCTTTGTGACACTCCATGTAGGTTTGGGAACATTTAAACCCTTGTACAAATGAGATGTGAGAGATCATGTGCTTCATCGTGAAT
>JAHDGZ010000020.1 GCA_020631605.1 bacterium | reverse complement strand
TTGCAACAAATAGAGAAAACACTATTGGTTATATTGTTTGCTATTTATACTCATAATACACTATGAAGAACTTTTTCAAGACACTACTCATGTATGACAAGATATATCCGATGTTGAGTAAAACTTCATTTTATAAATTGTTTAAGAAGTTTTATGGACAAGCTGCAGCTACATTTCATAGCAACCCAGCCAATGATTTTTTTGTGATTGGTGTCACATGAACCAATGGTAAGACGACAACCGTTAACGTTTTGCATTACTTACTGAATAAACATGTAGGTAAGACGTTTACTGTCAGTACTGCATATATAAAAATCTGAGATGAGGAAATTTTCAATGAAAGTAAGATGAGTTCATTAGATCAATTTAAGCTTCAGGAGTTGTTTGTAAGGGCGAAAGATGAATGATGTCAAATTGCTATCATAGAAACCACATCACATGGTTTGGATCAATATAGGTTTGAATGAATAGGATTTGATATGGCTGTTTTGACCAATATCACCAATGACCATCTTGAGTATCATGGTTCATTTGATGCTTATGTGAAGGCGAAGAAACAGTTGTTTGATTGAGTTGCGCGTAGTCAACAAACCTCATATGCTGTATTGAACAAAGATGATCCTACATGAAGAAAACGATCTGAGTCGTATAATTTTGATAATTTATTGACTTTCTGACTTTCAAGTAATGCGTCTATGACTGCGCAAAGTATTCTAGAGGAGAGAGATCAAACGACTTGTGAGGTAAGCTATCTTGGTGAGATATATCAGTTGAAGACTACTTTGCTTTGACGTTACAATATTGCAAACATACTCACTGCGCTTTCTGCAGCAGTACTGATGTGAGTGGATGCTAAAGAAGCTGTCGCTTCAGTTGCTGAAGTATGATGAGTCTTGTGAAGAATGGATAGTTTGGATCACGAAGGAACGCGTTATTATATTGATTATGCTCATACTGAAGATGCACTTGATAAGACGCTACATTATCTAAACGCGATCAAATGAGATGGTCGTTTGATTGTTCTTTCATGATGTATGTGAGATGGTCGTGACAAAGCTAAGAGGCCAAGAATGTGAGCCCTGTTAGATAAATATTCAGATATTGTTGTTCTTGCTGATGAAGATCCAGGGGATGAAAATAGACTGACGATATTAGACGATGTAGCTAGCGGAATCACTTTGAAAAAACATGGAAAATGATTGTTTGTATTGCCAGAGAGGCATCACGCAATACAGTTTATCACTGATATTGCAGAAAAATGAGATACTGTTTTTTTGGCTGGTAAATGACATGAGGAAGTCATGCTCACTGCTCGATGAAGAAGAGATTGGAGCGATAGACGTGAGCTAGAAACAATTTTGGGAATTTGAACGACTGAGTAATTTTCAATTTTTTGTTGGGGGTCTGAGCTTTAAGATACTAATGTATAGCAGATGAAGATTTTGATTTTTTGAGATAGTATTGCTCGATGAGCTTTTGATGATACATGATGATGATGGGCAGAGAGATTGAAGACTAACTACCTCTGATCATACAGTGAAACATGAATCTGAGTCTATAATATGAGTGTAAGTAGTAATGACACAAGAGGATTACTTAAATCTATGAAACATGATTTACAAAAAATTCAAGATATAGAGCCTGAGGATGTAGCTATCATTATTGCTGTGTGAACGAATGATCCAGGGTATGTGTGATCTGAAATTTTGATCCCACGTGTAGAGTTTAAAGCAAATTTTAAACAGATACTTTCTCTGGCTCAAGATGCTTCCTCCAAAGTTGCTGTTTTGTGATGATTCGCTATAGATGAGTGACGTGTTAACCCACGACCGTGAACAGAGTATTGTCGATATAATAATGATATGTTAGAGTATACTCAAATCATGGAGAAGCTTGCTAGAGATGCAGATGTCTCATTTATAGATTTACGAACTCTTATTCTGCAAGAAGACCTTTCTGATGGTTTACATCCGAATGTTCAATGACACAAAAAAATTTTTGATATAATACAGAAATTTGTTGATAAACATTGGTTATAACATTATGCCTCTTGGATATTGAGCTATAAATTATTATTAAAATAGTTTTTACGTATACTAGAAGTAGATTTTTTTTGCATTTATTGACTTTTTTGATAATAAGTACATCATGAAATCTAATCTACGAAAAATATTCATCTATATAGTTACTAATAGAAGGCATTATATCATACTCACTAGTGTGTTTTTTCTTATGCAAGAGTGAGCTACTGAAAAACTTCTCTGATATTCTATGTCGCTAGGTATGCTTGCGGGATTTCTTTTGGAAGTTCCTAGTGGTTATTTAGCAGATCGTTTTGGGCATAAGAAAACTTTGATTTTGTCGAAGATCTGTATGCTGATTGCTACTTTGTGCTATGTGTTTGGATGAGGATATGTCTATTTGATGATTGCTTCAGTTTTTATAGCTCTCGGTTTTGCCTTTGCTAGTGGTACGATACAAGCGTTTACTCATGAGACGCTGGAATCTTTGTGAAGAGAGGATGAATACTCGGGTATCATGTCCAAGATAAAATGAAAAGCCTCATTGATACAAGTGGCTACTTTTGCTCTTCTGCCTATGTTAGCCGAATTTAACATCCTGATACCATTCTATATTTGAATTGGTATTGATTTGTTGGGATTGTGAGTTGCTACATCACTGGTACAACCAGTAATACACAAAAAGGTAAAAAGAATTAAGAATCTTCGAGAGATAATGAAAGAGTGGCAAGCAACAGACTTCTATTATGTTGCTTTGTTTTTTAGTTTTATCGGTTCATTTTTCATTGGCTTCACTACGTTTAGAGAGCCATATCTTCTTTCTTTGGATCTAGCGGTTTTCTATATTTGAATCATTTCAGCATGATCGAGATTGGCACGACGAGGTTTTTCACATTTCACCTGACGGATTAGCAAGAACGTAACGTTGAGCCAACTTATGGTGTTCGAGATGTTCTTTTTTGCTTTTTATTTTCTCTCAGTTGCTCTCTTGCCAAATATCTATTTTGTTGGGGTAATGTTGGCTCTAGGCTTGGGTTATAGGTATGCTAGGTCTCCAGTGATTAGCCAGTATATAATAAAGCAGCTGCCTGATCAAAGATATAAATCAACTGCCTTGTCTATGAAATCACAGTTGGGGATGCTTTTTTGAGTAGCAACGCCCTTGCTTATGTGATATTTTGTATCTCTTGATGTGTTTCTTTGACTCTATAGAGACTGAATTGCTCTACGAGGAGTTGTCTTGTTTATGTTACTAGGTTTGTCTTGGCTACTATGGAAAAGCAAGAAACAAGGTTTGTAGTTTTCCTATTGACTTATTCTGTTTGATTTTTATATTCCCAGCATGAACACGTTCTCAACAAATCAGTCTACAGTCAAAAAATGTAAATCCTCTTTGAAGGACGTTTTCTTGGTGTAGCTAAAATGTTGTAGTATTTGTTTAGCTTTGTAGATTAACTTCCTTTACCTGACTGGTGAGGTTTTTTTTATTACTAAAATTATTTCTTATGTTGAAACCACATGTAGAACGACGTACTTGACTAACTGCCGATGAGGCGTCTTTTATTTCTAGAAAGACTAGTGAAGAGGAAAAATTAGAATTTAGATCACCAGATGCGATATCTTTGAATGCCAAAGATGGATGTGCTGTTGCTACAATAGAAGATCAAATTGTAGGTTGTTTCTTTTTGCGTAAATATGGGAATAATCTTTTTCATCCTGATGAACAATATCATGGTGATTCTCTGTGTGATGGGCAACATGTTTTTGAAAGAGCTACTTTGTGGGTGGATCCACATTTTCGCAAACATAGTGAAAACTGACCTAAGCTTGTGAGGAGTATCTCTACTTTGTTGAATGAAGCATTGATGTCGTATGCTTCAGATAAGCTTTTGGTTTCTATCTCATCAAATCCAACAATAGTTAAAAGAAATACTGATAAGTGAATGATACTGGTCCCTAGAGACACTTTGATTACTTCTCATGAGGAACTACGAAATGTGCTTTGTGAAGATGATCTCGATATTGTGCATGGATACAAATTTATGTTGTCTCCTGCCTTTAATTTGTGATCAGACTAACTCTTCTCTCAGAAGTGTTGTGTCTTGTTTGACTCTCACTATAGTGATTCTGTTTTATGTCCTTATGTTAGTGTATGCATCAACTTCAGCGATATAATGATATTCCTTTTTCTTATAGGATTTCTTCAGGATTGTCATGACCTACTGTATGTATTTTTTCTGGTGTTCATGGTAATGAGCCATCAGGAATAGATGCCCTTCATATGTTGTTGCATGATTTTGAGTCATGAAAACATTCTCTTCTACAGGGTACTTTGCTGTTGGTAATAGGTGCTAATCAAGAAGCAATGGAGCTGTGACAAAGATTCGTGGAATATGACATGAATAGACTTTTTGGTATAGATAAGCCAACTTGCTATGAATGAAAAAGAGTAGTGGAACTAGAATCGCTCATTAATGAGTCAGATTTTCTTATTGACTTGCACTCTACATCTAAACCATCTGTTCCATTTATGTTTTCAGAACTTCAACATCAGTCATTTGTAGAAAATCTCTGAGTTTCTCATGTGATTTATGGTTGGTGAGCTCTAGGCTGAGTTACTGTAGGTGATGCAGAAAGTTATGCAAATCAACAATGATGTGTGAGTGTTACCTATGAGTCGGGTGATCATCGTTCACCTGATGGGAGACAAAATGCTTCTGCCTTTGTTCTATCAGTTCTTCAGTCAACATGACTTTTGTGATGAGAAACAAAAGGCATGGAGTGAGAAAACCAGAAAGACTTTCATGTTTATTTAGAAGGTTTTTATACTGCAAAGACAGGTGATTTTTCTTATGCAATCGCTGCTGAAAATTTTCTTCCTATCGACAAAGATACGTTGATATGAAGAGATGGATGAGAAGATATTTTCTTGCCTGCATGAACTATACTCGTGATGCCAAAGAGTGAGGATGCTATTCATCAATGAAAAGAAGCGTTTTTTCGATGAAAGAAAGTATAGTTTTTTTATATAGTCTTGTAATTCTTAATGAAAGACACGTCATATGGAATTATAGTGTTTGCCAAAGATGTTCAGTGAGAATATAAGGTATTGTTGGTGCATCATAACAGTGGTGGTCATCGATGATTCCCCAAGGGCCACAAGAATAAAAGAGAGGGAGATATAGATGCTGCAATTAGAGAGACCCAAGAGGAAACCTCAGTACACGTATCGGAAACGGATCTTTTGGGTGTGGAGCTAACAGAAACCTATCAATGTGAAAGCTCTCATCATCCAGGCAAAGTGATAGACAAAACTGTTGTGTACTTCTTAGCTTCTCTTTCACAAGTTGTATGAGAGCTAGTTTCACAGGAATGAGAAATAAAACAATGTGGCTGGTATGATTTATCAACAGCATCGGTACTCTTGACATATGATGAATCGAAGAATCTTTTGAATGAGGCTCAGAAATATATACATTAGTGCTGTTCTATCTTTATTCTTTCTCTTTTATGCATATGTGGTTAGCTATTGTTGTTGCGGCAGTTGTTGCTATGGTTATTGGATCAGTATGGTATGGTCCCTTGTTTGGAAAAATCCGAATGAATGGGATGTGAATGACAGACAAAGATATCGAGGACGCAAAACCTCGTATGGCTAGGACATATGTCATCACAATGCTCAATAGCCTGGTAATGATGTTTGTGTTGTATCATTTTATTGAGATGAGTTGACAAGAGTGAGTCAAGACTGCTATTTGGATCTGGATATGATTTTTGTTGACACAACAAGTAAGCGCTTATTTGTGGTCTAAACATCAGTCTTTGCCCGTGTTGCTTATAGGAGCATCATACTGGATTGTTGTAGCTGTTGTTTCTGCTCTTATTATCTGATGGCTATAGTTTTTTTCCTTATTTGTAGACATTAAGCAGGGCTTGTCTCTGCTTTTTTTGTTTGCTTTTTGTTAGAGAAGTCCTACATAATCATACTAGTTCTATTTTTATCTTACTACTTACTTGTGCTATGTTTGAGGGATTGAAAAATTTTGGAATGACTAGAAATTTAAAACAGGCTATTGGATGGTATCTTGTTTATTTCATCTGATTTATAGTAGCAGCATTTGTGTTGTGAGCAATCCTCTGATTGATCCTGTGATGATCTGGAGATATGACTGCTCTCCAAGCAACAGCATTCCGTTTTGGTGTGATACTGGCAATTATTGGAACATGAGTTTTGGGATATCTTTTGCTCAAGGCCAAGAATTTGTTGAATAACCCTTGATGGATTATTCTAGTTCTTGTTTCAATGGGATTGGCGTATGTTGGATGAGCTTTGCTTTGATTTATACCTCTGGCATATCTTACTACAAAGACTATAGCAGGAGATTCTCAAGAATAGATTTTTACCTTTCTGATTGCTTCTTAGACTGATGAAAATATGAATTGTATGATTGCCTAATGTTGGTAAGTCAACGTTATTTAATGCATTAACTAAATCTTATTCAGCTGACGCTGCTAACTTTCCTTTCTGTACTATTGATCCCAATATTGGAATCGTAGAGGTTAAAGATGAAAGATTGACCGTGTTGTGAGAGATGTCTCAGACCAAAAAGATCATCTATCCTAGTATCAAGTTTGTTGATATAGCATGACTAGTTAAGTGAGCATCAAAAGGTGAAGGTATGGGAAACGCATTTTTGAGTCATATCCGTGAGGTAGATGCGATAGTTCAAGTGTTGCGCTATTTTAAAGATACTGATATTAATCATGTTGAGTGAGAAGTAGATCCGATGAGAGATGAAGATATTATTACTTCTGAGCTGATTTTTTCTGATATGGAGCAGATTGAAAAAAAACGCGGCATGCTTCAACGTAAAGCAAAGAGTGGTGACAAGCTTGCTAAGGATGAGTTGAGCTTGTTGGATCGTGCATGGGAACTACTAGAGGCAGGGAAACTTACCTATGAAATGTATGGTGATTTGAAAGAAGATGAGATCAAACTTCTTAAATCCTATAACTTTCTTACGTTCAAGCCATTCATTTACGCTATTAATGTGTGAGAAAAAGATCTATGAGATGCACAATCAATCAAAAAAACTTTTGAAGAGCAACTTCATAAGCCAGTCGCAGTTGTTTGTGCCAAAATGGAATCGGATATGATAGAAATTGATGATGAGGAGAGGACGCTGCTACTAGAAGAGTATGGAGATGTCCCTACTTTGGATGAGCTGATTTCGTTGGCTTTTGATACAGTAGGTCTCATGTATTATTTTACTACAGGAGAAAAGGAAACACGCGCTTGGGCCGTGAAGAAATGAAGCACTGCTCCTCAGGCTGCAGGTGCAATTCATGGTGATTTTGAGCGTTGATTCATCAAGGCAGAAGTGGTCGCATATGATGATTTGGTTTCCACATGAAGCTGGAATAAAGCTAAGGAGGCTGGAAAACTCTGACTGCAGTGAAAAGATTATGTAGTGAAAGATGGTGATGTGATTGTTTTCAAATTTAATGTCTAAGCACCTTTTCTAGGTGATCAGATTTCGTCTTATAATTTCACCTTGTGAAATTGTCGTGATGTGATGTAGCCGGTCTTATACTAAAGCATAATAGGGTAGTTGTGCTTGACATTAACGTCAAGTTTTGTAATTTGTAATGAATTAGAGCCTTTACTTATCTTAGTTTTTTTGTGTTATGAATTTCAATACAAAAATGGATGACAAAGATATTAGTGTAGATCTGAGTGTTACTAACCTCAGAGATGTCCTCCAATATTGCAAACCTAAGGAACAATTGGTCTTACTCCAAAAATTTGGATTGAAAGATGGAAAAGAGATACCACTACAAAGAATTTGAAAAAAGTTTTCTTTGACGAGAGAGAGAGTGAGACAAGTAGAAACACAAGCTCTTATGAGGTTCAGAAGATTGATTGTTGGAAACCCTAAATATACAGATGTTCTTGAAGAGGCTACAAGAATACTTGATCAACATGGAGGAATTTTGCGTGAGGGTCTTTTGGTTGCTAAGTTGTTTAATCTACAAAAGTTCGTTTTTTCTAAGCAAGAACTTAAGTTGATACTTATCTCAGATTTCAATATCTCTTACTTGAAGAGAAACAGGTTGATTGACAAGAGTTTCTATCTAGATCCAATCTTTGAAGATCTTTTGACTGGTATGACTATGTATGTGAATGATTATTTTGCCAAGAGAGGTGAAAGTCAGGATCTCTATGAGTTTGTATGAATGTTGAAAGATAAGTACTCAAAGGAATTTGAAGATATACACTATTTCAACAACGATCTGTTCTACATGAACTTCTTCTCTACTATCAGAGGCTTCGCTGTGTTTGATGGAAGAGTAGGACTTGATACTTTCGCAGATGTTAATCCAAAGACAGTGAAACTAAAGATCTTATTCACTTTGAGAAAGCTTGGTAAGCCAATGCATTACCAAGAGCTTCCAACAAAGATCATGGAATGGTTCCCTCAAAAACCAATCAAACTAAACACTGTTCACAATGAACTCGTTAAAAATAATGATCTCTTTGTAAACATGTGATTGGGGATATATGGATTGAAAGAACGAGGATACCTAGGATGAGTAGTAAAAGAAATCATCGTAAGAATCTTCCAAAAGATGGAAAGATCTATGACAGTGAAAGAAATATGCAAAGAGTTGTTGAAAGAAAAGATGGTGAGTCCAAATACTGTTCTTCTTAATCTTCAGAAGCACAAAGACCTTTTTGAGAGAGTAGAGAAGTGAGTATACCAACTAAAGAAATAAGAAAACATAACCTACATAGAGTATAAGTAAGTAGCTAGTGGTGTGAACCGCTGGCTTTTTGCTTGTAATAATTAGCTGTTTTGCTAGAACACATACACAAGATCACACCAACAATGCTATGCTCAGGTGATGGAATTGGTAGACATGCACGCTTGAGGGGCGTGTCCTGGAAACGGGGTGCGGGTTCGATTCCCGCTCTGAGCAATCTACTTATTGTAACAACAATGTTTCTTCTTCTCAATTGATTGAGAAGTTTTTTTGTTGTTTTTTTTTCTACTATAGCTAGGCTAGGTAATCTAATTCTTCTATCCCAATGAAAGAGAAATTGATTCAGTTTGTGCAAACCTATTATAGACATCTACTCTTGTTGTTGCTCTTGGTAGTCCTTGTTTTTTTTGTTTTCTTCAGAGGAACAGATCCAGAGAGAGTAGTGTTGGATAATGAGGTAGAACTTCTAGAATGAATGGATGTATGATTGTTGTGAGAAAAGTGAGATGTGATTGAGGGAACATGAAATGCATGATTTTTGGAGGAAGAGGTAGAGGTAGATGTTGTAAGACGACGTGTTGATCCATGATCACAGGTATACCGGTCAGTGGGTAAAAAATGAGAAGAAGGACACTATGGAAGCATAGAAGTAAGTGGTATGCTCTACTCACAAGAGAGTGCACAAGATAATTTTGTGTTACTTAGTTGACGTTCACATGTTACTTTTATCATGGAGAGCTTTGATGTAGAGAATATTGGTAATGATGGAATCAGAAAACTATTCTTGGATCATCTTCGTGGAAAAGAATTTCTCAATGTGAATGACTATCCTTTTGCTCAGTTTGTCGTAGATTCAAGTACGTTTGAAGAAGGAGAGAAAGTTACCCTACACGGTAGACTTAAAATTAGAGATGTGATTGATACGCTCTCCATGGAATGAGTAAGTTTTACTCAGCAGTGAGATACGCTCTATATGAAGTGAATGATAGAACTTAGTAGGTATGTTCGATGATTGGATGCTATGCCTTGAGTGATAGATGAGTTTATTGTTATTGATTTTGATATATGATTGTCGAGGAAGTAGTTGCAAGGTATCTACGAATGGGTAGACTGTAAGCTATGAAATGGATTGTTATTTAGATTGTAATTTCTCTTATGTTATTAGAAACCCTCAAAAATGAATTCAAGGAAGCAATGAAAGCGAGAGATGTAGAAAAGAAGGAAATTCTTTCGTATGTGATTGCACAAATTTCTGCGAAGGCAAAGGATACACAAGTAGACCTTGCAGATGAAGATATTATGCAACTCATCAAAAAAGAAATTAAGACGAGGAAAGAAGCTATAGAGATGCTGACCAATGCAGGCAAGACTGAAGATGTTGTTGTTGAACAAACAAAAATAGACGTCTTGTTGCAGTATCTACCAGAAATGATGAGTGAGTCAGACTTGAGTGTTTTGATTGATTGATTGATATCTGAACTATGAATAGAAGATGTGAATAAGGAGAGAGGTACGCTCATTGGAGCTATTATGAAAGATCATAAGGCAGTGATAGATGGTTCGTTGATGAATCAAGTTATTTCTTCTAAGATTGGGTAATGAGAAAGATATTTTTTTTTCTTGTCTTGTTTGGATCGATTTTTTTTGGACAAACAACTCTTGCTGCATGTGAGGGTTTAGAGTGAGAAGCAAAAGAAGATTGTAAGTATACTGAATGTATGAGCGACTGTACCTTATCAAACTGTCCTTGATGACAGTGTGATGAAGTGAATTCAGATTATTGCTTCTGTAAGTGTGATTGATGAGTAACGTTAAATACGAACATCCCTTTTGTAGGTAGATGTATACTCTTGGGAGATTCTGATTCTACCTGACCAAACTCAACACAAGTAACGCAACTTAGTGCTTTCCCACGTTTGATGAAGGCTCTGACGAATATAGCACTTTCATTAATACTAGTAACCTCACTGATCATGATCATAGCTTGATGAGTGATGATCGCGAGTAGCGGTGCAAACTCTGGAGGATATGATCAAGGAAAGAAATTGATCAGAAAGGTCGTGATTGGCTTGATTTTGCTTGGTGCGTCAGGTATTATACTTGCATTGATTAATCCAAACTTTTTTGGATAGATATCTATTTATAACTACTAAACAAATAAGATTATGGCAACTATAGAAGCATTAGGAGAATGAATTTGTATAGCAAAAAAGATATATTTTTGAGAAGGAACAGAGGATAAGCACCTTTGTTTGGCAAAGAAACTTTGAGAGTCTATGCGTTATGATAGAAGCAAGCAGATAGATTTCCCAGGTGAGTATGAGGTAGATGATATCTCTATTGTTGCAACAACAGACAAAAATGATACACTCAATTATGTTATTGACTTTTGAAACAAAAAGTATACAATTGTTCAATCTAAAAGATTTCTACAATCTGATGAATGCCCTGAAGAGTGTGCTCAACGAATATTTCTTGCGCCAGGACTTAAAGACAAGGCAACTCAAAATGAATATGAAGGTTGATTTGTTGATGTTTCAGGAGATGAGTGGGTGACAGGAAAGCTGGGAATGGCTGTAGAGGAGTAGGTTTATTTCTGTATGACTATGATCCCATCGTCATCATCAAGCTGATGTACCGTATAGCGAATATTGTTTTCGTCAAGCCAATGATACAGCTTAGCTGTTTTCGATTTGAATTTGATGACATCATCTAGTATAATAAATCAATCATCAACAACATGTGCCCGAATTGATTCTATCATAAGATGGTAGTGTGACTTCTGAGCATCTATGAAAACGATATCTAGCTTATCACTAATAAATTTCTCTCGATCACAGTTCAATACGTCTGCGTAGTAAGCTGTTATTCAATGGTATCAATAGAGCGAGAAATTGGATATAGCTGCTTTGTATTGTGGATAGGAGAGTTCCCGAGTCCAAAGAGAAGCATGATGAGACTTGAGTATCTCGGCTGCTATTATTGTACTAAAACCTTGCGCAGTTCAAAGTTCAGCATAGTTTTTTGCCGGATGTTTGCGTAGGAAATCTTGAAGAAATGCGACCGTATTGTCACTAATAATAGGCACATTCTTGCTGATGCAGTCTTGTTTGATGTGATCAAGTATGAAGGACATTCCCTGAGTATGTTATCGAAATATAAGAGCAACTGTTTGTTGTTATATCTCTATACTATACTGAGTATACACGCTTTGCAACTACTTTTTTTGTTTTCAATGAGCGTTATTGTTTGTGTTTTCTTTTTACATCTATGATTTATCTTAAGACACAAACACCATATGAAGTAAGTACTTTTTATACTATTAGAATAATAGATTATTATGACATGATTATGAGCAAATTTAACTTTTCGTAAAGGAAAAGACTGAGACAAGAAGCCAGCTAGAAGATCTTCTCCATCTAGGTGAAGAGGACGCGGATGACGTTCGTCACAAAGAACAATTAGTCCAAACCAAAAATGGGCTAATGGACCAGCATTGGAATCAAATTTATTGAATGGAAACGAACCACAAGGTCGTATCAAAGCAGGAGAAAAACCTGTGAGAATTGGTAGTCTCTTGGGGCTAACACAGGTATGACAATGTGTCTTCATCGAATATGAAAATGATATGATACTGGTAGATGCTGGTATGGAGTTTTCTGCTGGTGATACATTAGGGGCAGATTATATTATCCCAGATATTTCGTATATCAAAAAGAATAAAAAGAAACTCAGATGAATTCTTATTTCACATGGTCACTTGGATCATGTATGAGCATTGAGAGATCTTCTTCCAGACTTGGATTTTCCTATGATTTATACAACACCTCTCACACTGGGAATTATCAAAAAAACTTTTGAAGACCCTAAGGATGTGAAGAAAATCAGAGCGACTATAGTAAAACCACATATAGATGTGATCAAGCTAGGATGCTTCATGATTGAATTTGCAGAGGTAAATCACAATATCCCAGAAACATATGCGATGGCTATCCATACGCCAAAGGGAATGATTGTTAATTCATCTGATTTCAAGTTTGACCATACACCAGCAATCGGACAACCTTCAGATCTACCAAAACTTGCTAGATTTGGTTCAGAAGGAGTGAAGCTCTTTATTTGAGATTCATTGTGAGCAAACAGACAATGACGAGCAAAATCTGAAAAAATTATTGGAGAGAGCTTAGATACTATTATCAAAGCTGCACAAGGTAGAGTGT
Organism: bacterium; assembly: GCA_020631605.1. Classification (GTDB taxonomy): domain Bacteria; phylum Patescibacteriota; class Gracilibacteria; order Absconditabacterales; family Absconditicoccaceae; genus JAHDGZ01. The sequence goes on along the minus strand of JAHDGZ010000020.1, from coordinate 11,087 downwards.
TTATCGCTACTTTTGCATCTAATATCGGACGTGTCATTCAGATTGTTCAAAGTGCTATCAAGTATAATAGAGTAGTTTTCATAACTGGAAGATCGATGATAAACAACATCGAGATATGTCAGGAATTGTGATATATCAATGCTCCAAAGTGAGCTATTCGTAAACTTGGAAGAGGAAGTGATGAAGTAAATACTATGCCAGATGAAAGAGTGTTGGTGCTTTCTACTGGAGCACAATGAGAAGAATTCGCGGCACTTACAAGAATGGGTAGAGGAGAGCATCCTAGTATCCAATTGCGTAAAGGTGATTCGGTACTTCTTTCTTCAAGTGTGATTCCAGGAAATGAAAGACAGATGGACTCTATGTTGGATAATCTCGTGATGAAAGATATCAATCTGATCACTAGTGAAGATATGGATATCCATGCATCAGGACATGGTTATGCTGAAGATCATAAGTTAATGTTGGCTTTATTGAGACCAGATTTCTTCTTGCCATATTACCTTACAGCGAGACACAGATATGCATACAAATGATTGGCCTTGGATATGGGTATGGCTGATGAGAGAATTATGATGCCAAACGAGAATGGAGAAATTATTGAAATGTATGATGATGTTGTACGTCTTGCTGATAAAAAATTGAAGCTACATACTGTTTTGATTGATGGTAAATGACAAGGTCATCTCTCTGGGGAATATGTGATCAAAGCTCGTAAAATTATGTCTGAAAATGGTTTCTTAGGTTTGATCTTCAAAGTTGATACACAATCCAAAGACTTGGTAGGAAATATTCAAATTGAGTCACGTGGTTTTGTCTATTCTTCTGAGGTGAGAAAAATACATACACAAATTGTACAATTTGCTAGACAACAATACGACAAAAATAAAAAGAAATCTCGTTGAGTAAAAGATAACTTGAAACAAATGAAGGATCAATTGGGTCAATTTATGGAAAAAATTATTGGAAGATCACCAATGATTGTCCCTAGTTTTGTGTATATCAACAGGGATGCTATCACCGCTGATATGGAATCTCAAGATGATGATGCTATCATTGGAATGACTCTCGAAGAGCAAGGAGGAACTGAATAATCCTGCTTATTATTCATGAGAAAAAGAAACGACACGAGGTGTTGTTTCTTTTTTAAGTCTAAAAAACAAAAGAAGTCATTGGCAGACAATGCTTCTTTTGTGTTCTTTTCATCATTCTATCAATCACTAGTTAAGGTGATAGTGTAAATCTTTTGGAGAATTCATACTTGTTGTCAAGTTCTCGTAATCTTTCTTCTGTATCGATAGGTAGCATCTTATTTTTTGTGATGCTCTCTTTGAGGTTTAGTATGATTTGTTTGTCCTCATTTTTAATTTCAAACACTTTAGCTATTTGATTGATAGTGGTAGTGTCGATCTCACTAATCTTACTAATAGCCCAGTCTTGTATTGTTTTTTCATCTGATTTCTTCTCCCTCAATTCGTATGTAAGGTGTTGAATTATATCAGGATGTTTTACGTGTAGTAATCGAAGAACATCAGCAGCTTTCTTCGTGTCTTCTGTGTTCGCTTCTACTTTTGCTGTTTCTAATATGGCAACCATAGCCTTTTGAGGAATAGGCAGCCATCCTGTCCATAATAATGCGAGATATGTTATTGCCACTACTATAATACAAACAACCCCAAGACAAATTTTTTTTAAGTTTTTCCAAATCATTAATTCAATATTTTTATTTTTTTGATTTCCCCTTTGTCCATACAAAGTATTAAAGAAATCTTTTATAGATTACTAAACACACAATCTAATGCAATTCTTGTTTTTTGTGGCATGATTTAGATATTGCAAAAAAGTATTGTTCATGTATCTTTCTAAAGATTTATACGATATGTTTTTTTGATGTTGAGATTTTTGCGTCCCGGTTGGTTAGTGATATATGCTATTATATTATTTGTGATTTTTGGTTCAGGTGGTTGATCGTTTACCTTTGATGCTCCGTTGGAGATCGAAGAGTGAGATTCTTTGTATAAGATAGTAGATGATCAATCTTCTTTAGATAAGCTTAAGTTTAAGTGGTTCTTGAGAAAAAACGACATTGATGTCTCGTCACTGCAGGTCTGAAGCTACGATGAAGTTGTGTGAGAAGTCTCATTTTCTGATTTTGTATGAAAGTTGGGATGATGACCTTCAACAGAGATTGTTAAAGTGACTCTTCTTGAATGATGGTCTACCTACGATATAGACACGTATCTTTCTTGAAAATGATATGCTAGTGCTGGAGAATATCTTGATTATGTATGAAATCGTGATGCAATTCGTAATGATTTTGAACAACGTGGTCGATATGCAAATGGCAACCGATCTCAAGACTATGCTTTTCTTTCTGAGAAGAGATTAGATCAATGATTAGAGGGTGTGCTCTATCCGGATACTTATCATTTGGATCGTAACTATCCACTGATTCCTCAACTAGTGCGCCTGCAGCTACAATCGTTTGGTTCACAGATTTATGCAGATCTCCCAAATAATAGTAATGGATTGGATTGGTATGAGTTGCTCGTATTGGCAAGTGTAATAGAGAAAGAGGAGCGTGTTGACGCTAATAGAGATGATATAGCAGGTGTTTTCTACAATAGATTAGATTTGTGAATGAGAATAGATGCTGATATTTCATTATGTTATGGTCTCAAAAAAGGGTATGAAGATTGTACGCCTGATGTAATTGTTGCAAATTTGCGTGATGATCAGAATCCTTATAATACGAGAGCTGTCTGATGACTGCCTCCAACACCAATTGTTACTCCAACCAAAAGTAGTGTAGACTCTGTTATCAAGCCACTTAAGCACGATTATTTATTCTATCTCCATGATATGGATGGTCGTATACATCTTTCAGAGACGTTGGCAGAGCATAATCAGAAGAAGAATACATACCTCAGATAAGAACATTCATTAATTATAAGTCATTTTTGTCAAGTCAAAGCATCACTTTTGCTCACAATGATTGGAGCGAAGGTTGTTTTTGAGTACAATAAGAGTAGATTACGGAGGATTTATACCTAGTGACTAGATGACGAAAACAATCAGGCTATGAACACTTGCTTTTGTTTGTGGTATACTGCTGGCAGTATGGTTGTTTTTTGCTAATCAAAATACTGGTTATAATCTCTATGCTAGTATCCTTTGATGACCTGGTTTGCAACAAGGAGAAGTCACTTATGATGTTGCTTTGCATGGAGATGATTCATCTATGCGACTAGAGTGACATAGAGATTTTTCTCAAGTAAAAGATCTACGTGTACTAGTTATTTATGATGAGGCAGTTTCTCTGGATGTGTTGACAGAAGTAGATTCAATAAGAGAAGAAAAGGGTGTGTTAGAAATTGTTCTGACAGACTTTTCATCATATACGGTTGGAGGTGAATTGCTACGTTGGTCATACGAATGAGATCAACACAATATTGTTCTCTCAGATGTAGAGGCAACAATAGAGGCAGGTGAGTCAGAATTGCTTTCTGTCTTCAATACCCTGATTTGTATCGGTGAGGAATGTACACATAGCCATGGAGATAGTCCTGAGCATACACACAACTAATACTATTTATGATTAGCATACTCTGATGTTCAAAAAAATTGTTTGATGACTCATTGCATTGGTTTCGTTCTTGCCGTTGGTGACGCTAGCGGAAGATCCTACAGATTTTCGTGTAGAGGTGATACCGGATGCTTTTCAAGTGGATGAGCCAGTGGATCTTAAAGTCTCAGCGCTTGCTGCTGATGGTTCAGTGATTACAGACTTTGATGGAAATATCTTTATCACTGTTGACTTACCACAGGCACAATATGTAGTTCCTAGTGATGGAATCTATACATTTTTGGAAGCAGATTTGTGAGTAAAACTTTTTTCTAAATGATTGGTTATCAAAGAACCTGGAGAATTTAGAGTAACAGTAGAAGATCTCCTTGGACAAGTAAGTTCTTCAGCGAGTGTAGTAGTTAGTGAAAATTGATGATGAGCCGCAACGTGAGGAGTGATACAATTAGTATCTCCACAACAATGAACAGTATATGAAGATCCTAGCACTATCAATATCATATGAACAAGTGAAGTACCAAATACGCCTGTACATTACGTTCTCAATTGAACACCAGGAGAGGCTAATGTCTCTAGTGACGCTAATTGATGATTCTCTTTTTATGTCACAGATTTTGCGCCAGGTTCAAATACTATCACTGTTACGATCAAAAATGCATTGGGGACAGTGCTAGCCAGTTCAGATCCATTGGCGTTTACGGTACAAGAAGTTGCATGATCTGCTGATCTTTTGAAAAGTTATTTCATACAACCGGAGTGAGAACATTTCCCATGAGATACGGTTACTGTATGAGTATTGACTGATACTAGTGTAACTTCTGCTGAATTGTTAATTAACGGAACAGCGTACCCATTAGATGCTATTGGAGAATGACAATATGGAAGAGAATTGGTACTATGAGATGTATGAACATATGACATGGGTCTTTGACTCTATGTAAATGGAGAAAAGACTGACTTCCCTCAAGCATGATTGGAGGTGGTTGCAAAACAATGAGCAGGGCCAATCAACCCCACTCCAACACCTACACCAGTACCCGCTCCAACACCAGAAGAAGATGAAGAAGATGATGATATCACAGGAATAGGAACTATCAAAGCCGTGATAGATCCAACAGAAAAGACTACTGCACATTTGTCGTGGACGACAATTGGTGGTATTGATTACTTCTTGGTTCGTTATGGTCAGAATCCATGATTCTTGGATAAGCAAGTGATCGTCATTGATACTGAACTGAGCCTAGAAGACTTACCATCAAATAGTACTATGTATGTACAGGTGCGACCAGCGGACTCACAATGAAATGCAATTGGAATACCTTCCGATCCAGTAACATTGGATGTGTGATCAAATGCTCCACCGTGTATCGTCAGAGGTATTGTAGTAAACACGGAGAAGATTGATGATAGATATTATTTGACATGGGAATGAGTAGATAACGTTTCTGAATATATTGTTTACAGATCTGATATAGCAGTAAACACAACAGCAGATATGAATGAGGTGGGGAGGACACAAATGCCTTCATTCCCTTATCCATTTGATAAATACGCTGAAAACAATGAATATGCATACTATGCTGTAGAGGCAGTATGTGATGATGGATCAGTAGTGCGTGTAGATTCTATCAAAAAAGTACAAGTTTGACCAATGACCAATATAATGCTTATCCTCTTAGCGACATTGCTTGCATATCTTCTTTGGAGATTGTTTGCTCTCTCTAAGGACTAAACTAGCTGATCTAGCAAAATAAAAATTATTACATAGGAAATAGCGGGGTTTGCGCCCCGTTTTTTGATTTATAGAAATATAATGGGTATGATTGGTTATTGATTTATTTTGACGACTTCTCTGTATGACTATGTTGATCGCTCATCGTGGTTGAGTAGGTGATATAAGTTTGATTGAAAAGTCTTGGCGTGATCTCCGAGGACTTTTTGGATCATGATTTATTGGTGAGAATTCATTGGATTCAATAGAATGATCTCTGCGTACTGTGGATGCTGTAGAGATTGATATACAACAGAGTAAATCTTGAGAGTTGATAGTGATCCATGATGTAACATTGGATAGAACAACAGATGGAGAATGATCTGTCAATGATATGGATTATGATCAGATTGATGATTATTTTACTCGTAGTGGTCAGCGTGTTCCATTGCTTAAAAAAGTCTTAGAATCAGTGCTTCCTCAAAAGAAAATCTTGATAGATCTGAAGTGAAGTTTTGATGATGAGGCTCTTTTCCGCTTCTTTGATTCTCTCTATTTTCAGGTGTTTTCAGATAATATTCTTGTGCAATCATTTGATAAGAATTTATTGATGAGACTCAGATATAGATATTTTGATATGAAGCTTATCTATCTGTGCTTGTTTGTATGAAAAAGAGAGTTGAGATTTTTGGATGCTATAGATGGATATGCTCTACATACATGGGACAAGCCATTGTTGTATGCGTATAGTCTTTGGAAGAAAAACATTGATGACTTTGTGAATCAATGATGACGTATTTGAACACGAACAGTTGATGAACCACAGAATATTAAATTTTTCCAAGAGAAATGATTTTGGTCTATCATCTCAAATACTGCTCATTTGTACCAATAGTGTTTTTGGGGATTCGTACCTCATCTTATTGCTTATGCTAATAGCCTTTTCCTATATTGACATAGTAGAAATGATAAATATCATAGAGCTCTAAAATACATGAATATGAATAGCATAACGTACATTATTTTGGCATTTTCTGATGTTGATTACACAAAAGATGTCAAAACTCTTTTTAGAGAAAGAGTTGAAGGAAACGATGAATTGGAACATGCACTTAAGCTGTTTGATAAGAAACAACAAGTAGTGTTTGAGAAAATTGAAGTCCATGATTCGGAAGAGCCGGTTGATGGACGAAACCTCACCGCATTTATTTGTGAGTTAGGCTCTGGAGGTAAGCTTGCCTTGGATGTTTTTTTGAACGGACATGGTCCTGCAAGAACTAAAACATTTCCATTCCCTAAGACATTAAAGGGGAAGGTTACTTTTGCAGAATTTTGTTACTCAATTGAGGAGAAGGAAGTTGATCTTACTCATTTGGGTAGTGAGCTTAGAAAAGAAGAAAGTGAAGACCTTATTGCTACGTATATTGACTTAGCAATAATTGGAAAAATTAGATTCACCGGCAGCTTTTCAATCAAAAAGAAGTAGTTCACTCTACTTTTGTCCAAGCTTTATGACATGACCTCACAGGTAACTCCTCGTGAGGTTACCTGATTATGGAAAAATATTATTGTTGTGTTTGTATCACTTCTCCTCTCGAGTTAAGTGTTTCTCAAGGTGCAAGTATTTTGATATCTAATACTTGTGGAAAAGTTGTTTTGAGAAATTGTGTTGTCTGTTTGTGCGCTTCTTCTTTGTAGTTATTGTAGGAAGTAAGGCTTAATTTTTTTTCTTCAAGTGCTTTTGTGACAAATGTGCTTACTTTGTTGACCATCAATGTTTGGTATGATGTGACAAGTTCTTTTTCTTCTTGTGGTAGAAGTTGTCTATGAACTAGTGGTGCAATAAAATTTACCTTAGTGGAATTGAACAAGAGATGATTGAGCATGTTCTTGGCTTCTTCTCTGATAAATCAGAAATTTCACTCATAATGTTGTCCTTCTACAAGATTCAAAATAACATCTTGATCGTTTACTTCTTTCGCAGCTATCTCAATTCCATATTGAAGTATTTCGAGCATTTTCCAGCTTTCAGCTCAGTCCCTCATTACTCTTAATCAAGAGAGTAGCGCTTTTGCTTGGTTGAATTCTTTGTTGATGATTTTTGCTCTTACATCTGCAATGATTTGTAAGTCGATAGGTAGTTTGTTTCAAAATTGTTCAACTTGTTCCACAATTTTATCAATAGGTAGGTTGTGTTTTTCAAAAAGAGGTCTAAATGATTCAATCATTGTTTTTTTCATCACATCTTGTAGCTTGATTTTGTATTCTGATGGATGGGTAATTTTTTGGACCTCAAAATTTACCATACTGGTAGCTATTGCCTGTCTTCGTTGGTTCGTATATGGTTCCAAATCTTGTTCCACTGACTGTTTAACAGAATTGAAGCGACCTCAGATATCAAAATCTTCAATCGCGTTTTTCATCAGATCGTTTACAAAATCGAATTCATTCGATCATAATCCATTGGAAATGATGTGATCTGCGATAGAATTGAAAGCTTTCATAATCATATATATAGAATAAATTAATATTTTTATACTTTTCTTTTTCTTTTTGTCAATATCATGAGAGGTGATCTCTTATCTAAGAAGCTAGTGATTGTAAGTAAGCTTTTGTAAATCCTCCTCAGAATGCTACAAATGTAGGACTTTAGCTTTTTTGCTGTTGAAAAAACAATGAAGGATTTCCCTAAAAAATATGATGCTACATTAGAGTCAAAACTCTATGAACACTGGTCTAGTACTGGTGTTTTTGAGCCAGATACTGTGCTTGCATACCGTAAGAAGCATCAACTCCCATTGGTAGATAAACAATTCACTATACCATTGCCACCTCCGAATGTTACTGGTAAACTACATATTGGTCATGCTATGATGGCAGCTGTAGAAGATATCCTTGTGAGAAGACATCGTATGTCATGATATAGAACACTCTGGATACCAGGAACAGATCATGCTGCTCTTTCTACCAATGCAGTAGTAGAGAAAAAGCTCCGTAAGGAATGAAAAAATAGACATGATATGTGAAGAGATGCTTATTTGACTGAAGTTCGTAAGTGGGTGACTGAACATAGATGACACATTACAGGACAAATGAAAGCGCTTGGGTCATCAATGGATCGAGGAAGAGAGCAGTATACTATGTCAGAAAGTCTTTCACGTTCTGTTCGCCAAGCTTTCAAGTTTCTCTATGACAAGAAAAAAATTTATCAAGATTACTATGTGATCAACCGATCTCCAGGAGCACAATCAGTAGTTTCTGATATTGAAGTAGAGCATAAGGAAGAGATATCGAAGCTCTACTACATTAGGTATTTTGTAGATACGAAAAAACATGTACTAACAGTAGCAACTACACGTCCTGAGACTATGTTTGCAGATGTCGCTGTAGCAGTACATCCAGATGATAGAAGATACAAAAAGTTTATAGGAAAAAGAGTTATCATTCCGTTGATCAATAGAACTATACCAATCATAGGTGATGAGTCTGTGGATATGACATTTGGTACATGAGTGCTGAAGATCACACCTGGCCATAGCCAAGCAGATTTCGAGATTGCTAAAAGACATAATCTTCCTCTGAATGTTTTCGCTTTTGATAAAGATGAAGTGTTTACTAAAGAAGCGGGAGAGTTGTTTGAATGAAAGAAGATCAATGAATTTATGGAGAATGTTATTCAATACATCAGTGATATTGGAAACTTAGATCGTGTGGAAGATCATACGCATAGTGTTCCATACTGTGAAAGAACAGGTTGTCTCATCCAACCAATGGCATCAAAACAACGATTTATGAGTTCTGAAACGGCTGCAGACAAGATTATTCATCACCTGGATGAATGAGATGTCCAAGTACATCCAGAAAGGTTTGGGAAAACATTTCACGATTGGCTGGAGAAGCTTCGTCCTTGGTGTATTTCTCGTCAAATTTGGTGGGGTCATAGAATTCCTGTACGATATGATGAAAATTGAGAACATTTTGTCTTTACGGAAGACACCATACTTTATGATGCTTCATGAACTGCAAGAAAAGAGAGTGGCAATATAGTTTTTGCTATGATGTTGTTCAACTTGATTGCTGATGGACGTCTACCGGCAGAATTTTCCGTAGATGCACTTATGGATGTATTGATGGAGGACAGTCTCACACCGCAACATGGATCTGTATTGGATTCATATATGCGTGTCTATCGTCAAAAGTTATTGGAAACCACAGAAGCTTCATTTAAAAAATGAATGAAGTGACTCGAAGCATTGCTTGTTCTCAGAGATGAATCTGGAAAGGAAATGGAATTTGCTGAGAAGATAGTAGATATGACGAGTGATTGTTTTTTGGTTGAATCGTATAAACAGCATTATCGTTTCAATCCAAATGTGCTTGTTGATGGTGATAAGGAACTTCGTCAAGAGACAGATACTCTCGATACACGATTTTCATCTGCATTGCGACCTTTCTCCATACTTTGATGGCCAGAAAAGACAGAAGACTTGTGACTATACTATCCTAATTCAGTACTAGAAACTGGGTACGATATCATTCTTTTCCGAGTGATTAAGATGATGATAATGTGAGTAGAAGTGATGGGAAGTATGCCATTTGATCATGTCTATCTTCACGGACTTGTCAGAGATTCTAAGTGAGTAAAGATGTCTAAATCAATCGGGAATGTTATCAATCCACTAGAAATGATAGAAAAATATGGATCAGATGCATTGAGATTATGACTAGTGAGTAACTCTAAACCAGGAAATGATGTGAACTTCTCTGAAGATAAGACAAAGTATTATCGAAGATTTCTTAATAAGTTGTGGAATGCTTCAAGATTTGTGATGATGAATGTTTGAGATGATTTGCCAAGAGATTTGGCAAAATTAGAGAAAACAATTGTTACATGAATGGATGAGTTACATGATTTTGATATACGATTGTTGCATATCCTTAAGGATTTGATTTATGATACAGATAAGGCTTTTGATAGATTCAACTTGTGAGAAGCATCGCATCATATCTGTCAGTCTGTCCGACAATACTACTGTGATTGGTATATAGAAATTTCAAAAGTACATAGCTCTGATCTTACTCATACTGTATTGCTGTATACTCTAGCTAGATTATTGCAGTTGTTGCACCCATTTGCTCCGTATGTTACTGCAAGTTTGTGGACAAATATTGGATTTGATACTGAATTGGCTATGCGAGATATACCACGTCTCGGTTTTGAACCACCTACAAAAAACTATAGACATAATCTTATGATGGATGTAGTTACTCAGTTGAGAAACTTAAAAAATCAGGTAACAGACAAAGGTCATCATGAAGTAGATGCGTTTGTACAGTGAGCAAGTGATATCACATCATATCTACAAGAGCATGAATGATTGATCAAGAGTTTGGTAGGTATTAAAGAAATTACTTACTTGAGAGAGTGACAAGAAGTACCTGATGGTTATCAGACTGGACTGGTGATCAATGTTACCCTTGGAGTAAAGTGAGTACAGGTAGTAGAAAAAGGACAAGTACTCAAAGATTTACAAAAACAATTGTCTGATGAACAAACTTTTTTGCAGAATCTGAGAAATACTTTGATGAAGCCATGATTTAAAGATAATGCTCCTGCTGCGGTAGTAGAAGCGAAAGAAAAGAAAATGGATGAAGTGAAGCAAAAAATTGAGTGACTTGAACATGAAATTAAGAGATTGAAAGCTGGGTTGTAAACTATTCTTTTCGTACTCTATAAAATTCCATAAAGTAATAATGAACCAGTAGATCAGATAGCGAATATCGCATATC
>JAHDGZ010000019.1 GCA_020631605.1 bacterium | reverse complement strand
CATGACATATCTTATTCTTTTCATTGCTGGGCTTATCTTCTGATCACTATGATCAGTCTTGATAACAAGATTAGAAGAATTTTCATGGTCTAATCTCAGTTCTATTTTCATCGGAAGATCTCAATGTACGCACTGTAAAAAAAAGCTAAAACGACATCAGCTCATCCCACTAGTGAGTCGAATTCGTCAGAAATGATACTGTGCCTATTGTCAAAAAAAAATTACTAGTATGTATGTAGAAGTAGAGCTAGTCACGGCCATTCTCTTTCCATTTCTCTACTATGTATTGGGGCCAGACACGTTAAGCACTCAAGGGATACTTTTTCTGATCATCACCTGGTTACTCTGATTACTCGCGATATATGATCGACATACAAAGTTGTTACACACTACTCTTTGGTCTCTAGTTACAATAATCAGCGTTATTTTTCTCATACTCTATTATCCAGCTATCGAAACTCTCTGGTTAGCAGCAACCTTCGGAGGAGTATTTTTAGCAATCTATTGATGAGCTAAATACTATGCTGCTATCAAATATGGAGAGAGTGAATGATTTGGACGAGGTGATGTGATGCTTGCACCTGTCATAGGTTGACTCTCTATAGTCACTTTCCGAATACATCAGATCTCATTCACTACAACAAACGTTATCCTATTTGTCTGTTATTATCTCATTATCGCAGCAGTTATTTCGCTTATTCTCTATTTTTTACAAAAGAACAAAAATGAACAACCTACGGTGGCGTTCATTCCTGGTATGATTGATGCATTCTTACTCTTACTACTTATTGCAAGTCATCTCTTTTAGTGCTTATGAGCAAGTCCCTATTGCCTAGTGGGTCTAGCTATTTTAGCATAGTTTCTTTCCAAGCAGTATACGCTTTCACTATTGTCTCAGCTATTCATACTGCATGAATTGAGTCGCTACTGATAACTAAATCATAATGTTCAAAATCAAAGATATCAACATCATACAACTCTTTGTAGACAGCACTATGTCTTTCATTTCTAGTTTTTGTCATAGCAACAACACCCTCTAGAGACATATCTCCATTCAATCATCTTTCTGCATTGAAAATTCTTTGAGCTGATTCCTCTAAACTAATATTAAGAAATACATTAAAGGCTGTCGGCTGACACCAAAAAGCCATTCTTCAGTCTAGTACAGTATCTCAATGAGGATTGAGTGATTTTTGATAATCTTCATATTTCAAATCAAACTCCTCCCTGTTTTCTGGCTTGTCTCATAGCTGATCTCGTTCGAGCATGGTCATTCCCATATCTTCTGCTAGTTTCTTCTTTATATCACCTATACTAATTCTCTCAAATCATAGCTTATCTGCCAACAATTGTCATACAGTCGTCTTTCATGATCAAGATTTTCATCATAAAGTTATCATATCAAAAAACATTCATTATATAAATAAACCCTTACTAGTGGTCTCAATCCTAATTGCAATAATTTTAAGAAAACACTTGCATTCGATTATCTGATGCATAGGATGCTTGCACTTTTATATATAAATGTCTCGTAGTGATAAACATACTCTGTACGTATAGACATAATCATCCGCAATTCTTGAGCTTTAGAGCTTCAGGGGTGGTTTTGTTATACAAACAGTGATGTGTCTCCGCTAGACTAGATTGGAAAAATTCAACATAGAGAACAACTCACTAACAATAACTACAGAACCTCCCCGCCCCAAACTGGCAGTAGTGGAGGTTTTTTTATACTATACAAAAACAATCAGATGAGCAAACTAACAAACAAAGTAGAAGATATCCAGGAAGAAAAAAAGGTAGAGATAACACCAAAAGATATCAAAGTAGAATGAGAAGAAAAGTTAGCAAACACACTAGGAAAAGCAACGATGGATGAAGAATCAGCATTCATCAACGCAAGACTACAAAAAGTAAAAACATCAGAAGGGAAATACTACTACTAATAGCATATCTTTATTACTTAGCTCTCTCAAAATGACTAGCATAATAACTAGCATATACGATGATATTCCAACATTTGACTGATCAATAGCAGGAAGTCCTTTATGGATGGTCAAAGAAAATGAAGATATTTGTATACTTCCTTCTCTTGATGGAAAAAAGGGATTTTGAATTTGATGAAAACACCTAACAGACAAGAACTTGTACTGCGCCTTACAAGCAATAAACAAAAACAATCGTATCGTGACGGATGCTCCAATAAGTAAGACAAGTACAATCATTTCATCATGAACAACACAAAAACAACAACAAACTTTACAATGATACGCGAATCCAGCAAAGCATCCAATTCTTAATAAAAAAGGCTTTCTAGAAATGATGACGAAACACGCATCTACTGATGAACTTCTCCCTCAAAATATTCTAATTGACGCTTCTGGCATCAAATCATTTGATTCTTTTGTGAAAGTTATTGGGGAAATGCTAAGGTGATCATTTAAGGAATCTAATGCAATTGTAATTAAACATCCTGAGGTTGATGGAGCGTGAGCATGAGTAGGAGTTATCTACCGTGACCAAAACATCGAGCAACAACTGCGCCAATATTGTGAAAAAATAGCAAAAAAAATAAATAAAAACAAGATATTTAGCTCATGATTTGTGGTACAAGAGTTTATTGTAAACTCAGCTGAAGGAAGTTTTACTGTTGATATTCAAAATGACACTGTTCATTCACTGGGACTTTCACTAAACACAGTTGAAAATTGAAGATTCATAGGAGCATCAAATTATTTTGATGGAAACAATGAATGACTATCTATAGAATTACTTCAAGCATTTAGCCCACTAATTAAAGACCTACAAGCTCAATGAGTAAGAGGGAACATAGGTTTCGATATGATGTTTTCTCCTAACAAGGCTTATGCCGTTGAAGCAAATGGAATTTTCAGACCTACTGGATCAACAATGGCTAATAACTTTGCCAGAAATTATAAAAAAGAATCATTTTTATGAACAATCATTCCTAATGAATATTTTCGTAAGGATATTAACGAAAAAAGCTTATCAGGCATCTATAAGAGACACACAGCAGTCGAAGAGTTCAATGATACACCAGGGATAGAAACTGTTGTGTTTCGAGACAACATTAATCCACAACGAGTCTTATGAACAAGATTATGAATCGCCTCTAATGATAAACTAACAATAGAAGACATTAATTCTCTCAATTTTCTTACTCAAGAAGGAAAAGATATTCTAGAAAAAATCACAGCGACTACGGATGAGAACTCTTGTCTCCATTCCACGAATGATTAAAATTGATTTATGGAAATTTATATCACATGATCTCAATGAAAAAAATAATCATAAGCACACATCATGAAGATGTAGCAAACTCATATAATAACCTCTTGCCAAATTTGGAGGTTAGAGATTACAATATGTATGCAATACATAAAAATAATGCCCTCCCTCTGATCTATCCATCAATTCCAATGAATGATGAAATGCTAAAAGAGTTATTTAAATGAGTTTCATGAGTCATAATCTATGGGGGTTATGATGTTGATCCACTGCTCTATGGACAAGACAAAAATCAACAAGGTCAAACTTATCATAAAAGAGATAAGCATGAATTGAGATTAATAGATTATTGTTTCAGAAACAATGTTCCTCTTTTTGGAATATGTAGATGATATCAACTTATCAATATTTACTTGGGTGGCACACTCATACAAGACATAAATACAAACGGATCACAAAGAAGTCTTGAACACAGCACTGATATAAAAAACAGGAAAGAGCTCTCCCATAAAGTTAACTTTGTATCCGGTTCATGGCTTCACAGTCTTTTCAATACAAAGACCATTATAACTAATTCATTTCACCATCAAGCAATTGATTTGATGGGCAAAGATTTGACCATAGCAGCTAAATCAGAGGATTGAATTGTAGAAGCCTTTCAACATGACAACAAACCAATATTATGAGTACAACGACACCCTGAGTTTAACTACGAGGTAAACAAAGAAAGCAAAACAATTCTAGACTATATAATATGATCTTACTTTACTGAAGTATAAAGACTTTTATCAAAAACATATTCTAAGATGAAAAACTATTTAGAAGAAATGAAGAAATTTATTAGTTATCGTTCTATTTCTACTGACACACAGTACAAAAACGATATGTCACAAACAGCAAATTATTTATGTGATTTGCTCAAAACCTATGGCTTTGAAACAAAAAGTATCACATGATATGGGAATCCAATCGTTGTAGCAAGCTACCACCATGATGATAGTCTTCCTACTTGTCTGATCTACGGGCACTATGATGTACAACCTGCCGACATTAGCGAGTGATGGGAACAAGATCCATTTGATATGCAAACTACTGATGAGAAAATCATTGCTCGTGGTGCAGTAGACAACAAAGGTCAAATCATGATTCATATCATAAGTATTGGTGAAGCTATTCAAGAATGAACGCTACAGTATAATATCAAATTCATGATCGAAGGAGATGAAGAAACGGGATCTCCCTATCTATCAAAATTTGTCAAAGACCATACAGAAGATCTCTCTTGTGATTTTGTTATGGTCAGCGATGGAGAAATCATTGGTGAAGATATCCCCACTATCACTGCTGGGTATAGATGATGAGCAAATATGACAGTAACACTCCAAACAGCAACAGTGGATTTGCATAGTGGTATCTACTGATGAATCGCTCCTAATAGTGCTCATGAAGCAAATATTCTTATCAACAAATTGTATGATGATGGATATCGCATTGCTATACCAGGATACTATGATGATGTGTCTCTAATCTCTCAAGAAATGATAGACAACAACCTCTCTGTTCCTTTTGATCCTGAAGATATCAAAAAAATAACAGGGATGAAATCATTGTATATGATTGATGATTATGATCCAGTAACTATCAATGGATTACTTCCAACCATACAGGTTACATGACTCCAATCATGATATACAGGAAACTGATACCGTAATGCTATACCACATCAAACAATCATAAAATTTAACCTACGTTTAGCTCCAGGGCAAAATGCACAGACTGCTGTAGCAAAATTTAGCAACTGGATACAAGAAACACTGCCTACTTATGTTGATTCAACGATAGACATAAGTGATCCATACGAAGCAATCACTATTGATACAGACAATACTTATACGCAAAAAACTGCAAAAGTACTTGAGCAACAATACAACAACAAAGCTATCTTTAGGTATTGTTGAGCAGCTGTTCCAGTGACTGGTCTCTTTCAAGAAATACTTAAAGCTGCAGTAGTAGTTGCTGACCTAGGGAATGAAGACTGCAACATGCATGGCGTTGCTGAAAATATGAGATTGTCTTGTATAGAAAAAGGATTAGCATTCAGCAAAGCATACTTTAGTTCTCCTGCTGAATAGTCTCTCATGAAAAAAATTAACGAACACTTTGTTTGTGTATCTTGCAAGAAAGACGTACAACCTGCCCTAAAAACCTGTCGCAATCACTGTCCACATTGCTTCACATCATTGCATGTTGATGGTGATGTGCCAGGAGATAGGGACACCACATGTCAGGGTACTATGTACCCTACAGCCTATGAACTCCGCAATGGGAAAATAAAAATATTATTCACATGCATCAAGTGTACAAAAAAACACTGGAACAAGAGTATTCCAGATGATGACATTAGTTCAATCGATGGATATATTAAACAATACAAAAAACACATACCTCTAGATTCATAACGTCCTCTCATGAAAAAAATCAATCTTGAACAGTTCATATCAAATCAAGAAAAATATATTCAAGAAGCAGTACAATGAAAAATTTTTGTCTATCCGACAAATACAATTTATTGAATTTGATGAATGGTGTCACCTGATGTCATACAAAAGATACATAAAGCTAAACAACGTCTTGAATGAAAGCACTATTCTATCATAGCTCCTCATTTTGATCGAATAAAAGATCATTGTCTCGTCTCAGATTCCATCCAACAAGAACGAAAAGACTTAAGAGAACTACATGGACCAGTCACTTTACTATTGAAGAAAAAAGAACACTTTGACACACAAAGATTACTGTCAAGCAACGATCTTATTGGAGTAAGACATCTATGAGATCATCCAATGCAATCCTTTGTAGAAGCGCTAGGGCATCCATTCATAACAACCTCAGCCAACATCTCTGGTAAAACTCAAATAACATCTCCTGACCACATCAATCAATCACAATTTTCTGCTATAGACTATTGTATTGATCATTGAGAGCTTGTTTCAGATGCATCTACCATCATAAACTATACAACAAAAAAAAAGCTAGTTCGTTAACTAGCTCTCTTATCGTAAGCATGCAAGCAACTCTTGTGGTTCACGTCCAATAGCACTACAGAGAAATGCAAAATCACTTTCATTCCCATCATATAATCACTCAGACATCTCTTTTTGCACACTGATAATCACCTCTAACATAGCTGGCTTATAGTGACTAAGTTTAGCGTATATGGCTCTGAGCACATTTTCTTCTCTATCTTCTATACCTATATAGAATCTATCTGCTAATGCAGGTCGCAACAGATCAGAATAATCTAGGACATCTAGAGACTCTAACTCATCTCATGTCATCGTTTCCAATGCAGCTATCCTATCTACCATTCTGATTCAAAGTTTCGAGATACTTTTTTCTTAATTGTTTTTCCTCTTTCCAGCTAGGTAAAAGTATTCTTCATCATTGTCATTCGTGAGGAATAATAACAACATCACTATTCCATTGATTTGTTCAAGAACCAGCGATATAATACTGATATTTTCTTAAAACCTCTGAAAGTGATTGCTGAGATAGATAACGAATTAGATCAGAGTCTTCAGTTGCATCTGTAAGAATTACTTTAATTGAATTCATATACAAAGATCAATCACTAAAAGCAGAAAATTACTTACTGACAAGATTCACACATTACTGCTTCAAATGGATCAACAGGACATCAGTCATAGAGCTTACCTGCTTTTAATTGAGCTACATACTCTTCTCCTTTCTCTTCCACGAGTTTCTTTTCTATGAGCACCTTATCAGCTTCTGAGACATTCTTGAGATCTATCTGTTCTATAGACTTGTTTCATTGTGTAGCTACTGGTGTATCTTTCTTTGCAAATCATCTTCCAAATCATCTTGGTTTTTGAGTCTCTGTGGTTTCATTTGTTGCAACAGCTTCTGTTGTCTCTTTCGCTTTTGAGAATCATTTTCTCTCTCCTCTCTTATTTACTGATTGCGTATACTTCTCTCATTGAAGTTTCTTTTCTATGAAGCAATAGTAGGTACCTTTAAGTCATGATTTCCATGCATAGTTGTATATCTCTGGCATATCACTTCTTTGTTCTTGAGTAATATACATGTTTCTACTGATCGCTTGATCAATATGTTTCTGTAGTGTTGCAGCAATATCTATTTGTGCCTTTCGTCATGTCTCATACGATGTTTTGAAGAGATTCTTATTAATCTTTCCATCAAGTGCATCAATATGTTGGATACTTCCACCACGTCCTACAATTTCATTTTTCATATCTTCATCCCAAAGATCCTGTTCTTTGAGCTGCTCTACTAGTTGATTAATCACAATAGTAAATTGCCCACTCAAAGTTTCTCTACTGTATACATTAGCAAAATATGGATCTACTGTACTCGATGTTCCCATAATCAATGAAGTCGAAGCTGTTGGTTGTATAGACATCAAGATAGCGTTTCTTCTTGGCTTGTAGTCATAAAGTTTTGGATCATAGTGATCAAATGGGCCTCTTTCTTCACCAAGTGCTTCTGAATTTGCGAGTGCATTTTTTTTCATAAATGCTCCAATCTTGTCTGCAACAGTCAAAGCATCTTTACTATCATACTCTATACCAAGCATAATATACAACTCTGCCAATCCCATCAATCACATTCCCATAGGCCTAAGATCCATGGTGTTTTGCTTAGATTCAGGTGTTGGGTAAAAATTGAGTGTCATTGCATTATCCAATGCACGAACGATAACACCTATAGTAGACTCCATCGCATCTCGGTCAATGAGCGCCAACTTTTGTTTAATAGAAAGCTTCTCTATTTCCTTATAGCTCAACTTCGTATATTCCTTTGTTAGCTGCTTACTCAAGTTGATTGATGCCAATGTACATACTGCAGTACTTCACTCATGGTTTGGTATACTAATCTCTGTACAAAGATTTGAACTATGTATGATACTATAGTTAGGAGCTTGATTAAACTCATTGTGTCTATCTTTGAAGTTCAATCGGTAGTTCCCCGTCTTAGCTAATTTGTAAAGGATCTTATCATATATTTTTTTAGCACTGTCTTTCTTCCATAGTCTCACTTCACCAGCTTCTGCCTTCTTTATATAACTTTGGTAATGTTTACTAAATTCTTTTCCTCGAGTTTGATATAACTCCGGTGCTTCAGCTGGATCAAAAAAGTATCGATCTAAGTCTTTCTCTGCTCTTTCCATAAACTCATCAGGTATCCAACACGCTGTATTCAAACTTGGTGTTCTCAGATAAGGACTACCATTGGTATCCTTGAGCTCTAGGAAATCCATAAAGTTGTAGTGTCGTGGTTCCATATACATACAATCATTTGATCTTCTTCTCCCTCATTGCATGATTGAGTTAATCGTTACATCAAAAATCTTAATGAACGGAATAGGACCTGATGATTTTGCGTTAATACTTTTTATTAAACTTCCTGATGCTCTGATTTTTGAAATTGCCGTACCTGCTCATCAAGCGTACTTGGCATACAAAGCAATTTCTTTCACCTTAGACATGATACCATCCATATCATCAGGCACTACATTGATATAACAACTACTCAGTTGAGACATGGTTAGTCATGAGTTATACAATGTAGGTGTTGCATGGATATACCTAAAATTACTTAATTGGTTATATACCTTCAGAGTAAATTCCTCTTTATTCTCTTCCAACAGAGAAAGTCACATCGCTACTCTCATCCACAATCGTTGTGGTTTCTCTATTACTTTTTGATCTCTATCTTTCGTCAAATACCTGTTGTGTAAAGTACTCAAACCAAAGTAATTGAAATGATCATCATTTTCATATTTCAATTGATGCTCCAAGTATCCTAGATCAAAGTCAAGAAGTCTTGCATCCAACAGTTCTTCTTTGACTGCAAATTGGATATAGTCACCAAAACTAGAAATTTCACTATCTATTCTTTTGTTTATTATTTTCGCAAGTTGCTTTGAAGCAATTTTATCATAACCCGTATCTTCTGAGATCAGAGTTTCCACAGCCTTGAGTAACAACTCATCAATCTGATCTGTTGTTACCTCATTTGGTAATTTTAGTTCGAAGTTTTTGAGTATCTTTACAACGGAAACATAAGGATCATCTACCTTAGATCATTCAACAACATACTGTATTGCCTTAATGATCTCTTCCATCTTAAAGGCTTCAACAGTACCGTCACGATGTATTACTTTTTTTGTAGCTCTAGGGGTCATGGTTTGTAGAAGAATAGTAGTATAAAAAGGGAAGCTAATAAGATATTCTCATATTAATTATCAACAATTTGTCTTTGTCACTTGATATAATATTCTCATCCATGTCACTGATCCTCAAATCATGGATCATTTTTATCATCAATATCACTATGTCTATATCAGCTTAGTGTCTCCTCTTGTCATCAGACAACAACTCTCGCATGCATTCACTCGTCTGAGATAGAAACTATTGATTCAATTCCATCATACACCAAAAGATCTCTTTGGAAATCAAGGGAAGCCTCTTTATTACCAGCAACTGGTTTTACTTGTGAAATATCCAATCAATGATTCATAGCAAACAAAGTAGCAAGCAGTCATTGATCTTTCTCACTAAAATGTTTCAATACGTCTATACCTCGAGCTCACTTTCATTCTCTAGAAACATCTAACACATTTGCTAGATATTCCTTGTCGGTCGTTCATACAGTATAAGCATCCAATGTCTCAAAGAGTTTATTTCACAGTTCACATGTTGGATCTGTTTGTAATAATCAGTGTTTTGGGCCTATTCTTCTAACAACAGTTTTTCCATCATAATCTGGAATATTAAAGAAAAGTCCTACAGTAGTTCCATCTGCTTGTTCATAGTTTGGATTAACAGAAACTGCCTCAAATCATCAAGGAACCAAGTAACCACCCTGTTGCATTTGCATGATGACTTCCTGTCCAGGCAACTTCCTTGCTAATTTTCTTGTAAGTTCTTCTTGGATATTTTTAGGGATATTCACTAGTCTTTGTTTTCTTTCTGAGAGTCTTGTAACCACTTCTGTTCATACAATGGTTCATGAAGCCTTGAGGCTCTCACGCTCACTAGCAGATATTGTGAGTGGGTATTCTCCTCATTTTCCATCCGTATAAAAACGTTCATCATTAGGATCCTCTTCATCTAATATTTTTTGATGCATAGGCAAAGGAGGTGTGTCCGTTGGGATTTTTGTTGGATCTAATTCAACTATTGCAGAAGTTTTATCTTCTGATCGATCTACAATAGTAATTGCTCATCGAGCTACTCGTGTATCAACCGCACGATGAAATGCCTCCTGACATTCAGGGTTAGAAAGAAATTGATATGCTGCTCAGCTAGGATCCAATCCACTTAGTGGTGTTGTTAGCTCATTAATTCTACTACTATATGCCTGCATTTCTTAGAGCAAAAAATTTATTAAAACATAGTGACTAAACGTCAACTAAAGAAATCAATCTAACAATTTTATTTTTTTGTTTAGAAATTTGTGTATTGATTTGGTGTTACTTCAAAGAAGTTCTGTAGAGTCATAACATCTTGCTTTTCCAAGAATTTTAGTGGATTAGATGATACTCCGTAATGTGGCTCAAGTCACAACTCTTCTAATCTTCTATCTGCTATATAGTGCATATACTGTTCCATCTCTTCATAGTTAAGACCAAACACCATCCCTGAATTGAATTGTTCTCTCAAAAATTCTAGCTCTAGCTCAACACCATCTATGAGTGTAGTGTATATCTTTTGACCAAATGCTGCATCATCCAATATTTCAGGACTTTCCTCAAGTATTCACAGTATCAGTTCTATTCAAAATCTGAGGTGAAGACTCTCATCTATCAAAATAAGATCTACTCCATTAACAAAATTCTTCATTCTTCAACTATCTCTGAGAGCAAAGAACAAGGCGAAAGCACTATAAAAGAAAAATCATTCCTGGAGTATGTTATTTACAAGTATAGCGTACAACATAGCTTTCTTTGTTTCAAGAGACATTTCTCATGCACCATCATCGTCTCCGCTTGCTCCATCTTTACGTTTCATTGCACTCACCGCATCAGCAGCTTGAGCTACAAGTTGGCGTTTCTTCGCCAATAATGGATTATTATCTGCTACCTTATACATAGCATCTTTATCCATATTGAAAGTATTCAGCACCATCTCAAAAAAATCTGAGTGGATATCCTCCATAAACATTTGCACAGTCATAGCCATTTTTGCTCTTGGAGATGCTATATATGGGTAGAAAGATTCTCATAGAACATTTTGCACCAATAATTCTGTAGTAGTGAAGTATCCAACCAACTCATCAAATACGCGTTTCTCATTTTCATCTAAGTCATCATAATCATGTGCATCTTGCTGTATATTAAGTTCTTCTGCAAACCATACGTTTTGCTTTTGTTTAGTATATAGGTCATGGAATATTGCTTCGAATTTATCATCCGTAAGTCTTGTTCATTCTAATACTGAGCTCTTTCCTAGAATTGGCATGTGAAATTGACATCAAAAGACATAAAACACAACATATGGTAGGACATTGTTACATCGAACACAAGATGTGGTAGTTACATGAATTACGAGAATCCGCATTTTTTTCAAGAGAAGAATCGAATTTAATCTCAGATATCAAAAAGATCTAGAATAAAGGAAAATCATCTAGTCAAGTTAAAAAGATCGCACCAACACTAGGTACCATCGTTCTCAGTGCTATACAAAAGGAATAAGTCCCAAAAAAACCATAATTGCAGGACATTTCCCACCAAAAGAAGAAGGAAAAATCGTAATTATTGAGCAGACTAAACGCTATTTAGAGGAAATGTAAATACATCAAAATGTATTTTGCGTAGACTTTAAGAGATAATTAAGTATTCCCAATACATTAATATCTACTCTATGAGAATCTTTTTATTACATTAATGTTCTTCAATTCCCATGAAGATGTACAAAAAAATCATTTCACTTTTCACAGCATCAGTATTGTTTCTTACAATTCCAACTGCTGTACTAGCAACTTCTCAGGACGATCTTTTTGATTTCCTTGATAGCTTGGCTGAAGCATCAACTTTTGGATACACAGATAGCCAAAAAATTAGCGTCAAAGAAAATAGTGACACATCTATCACTATTACATCTCCTGTTATTGCTGATGATCTAGGTACTACAATAGAGAATTATACACTACAATACTCCCTCCAGCCATCACTTGATTTGATAGAATGAAACAAGGCTGATCAAATCAACAAAAAAGATTATAATTTCGGTGGTGCAAAAGATACTATCGAATTTGTATTAAAGGCAAATGATCAAATAGATGCAGATAAAACATACTATGTTTCTATTGTTCCCAAAAACGGAGAAGGATTTCCTGGTGATGTTTCTAACGAGATATCATTCAATCTTAATGATTTAAATAAAGCAAACGAACCTGCTCCAGCAGCTAACAACCCAGCGCCTGTTGCTGAAAACAACAATGAACAACACAGCACAGCTCCTGATATGTGTGCAGCAAACATTTCCTATACACAAAACAATAACAATGTGACAGTCACATGGAAAGCTGTAGATCCTAACGCTAGAGTAAACATTCACCTAAGACATGCATCAGAACGTGATTTCAGAAAAATAACAACAGTAAAGATAAGTGCAGAATCATACACTTTCGTAGCAACAAGAAATGGTACTCACTATATCAAACTAGAACCAATAGATAACAACGGAAAAGTTTTCGGAAAAGAATGTGTGCAAACACTTCGTCTCAAAGAGTTTACGAAAACAGAAATCCCAGTAGCTCCAAACAATGGTCCAGAAACAACAATACTATTAGCAATACTTGGACTGACATTGTTCGGATACTTGACATACAGAAGACGTCAAATTGGATAAATACCAAGACACACAAAGAGTAAAAAACACTAAGCACATGCTTAGTGTTTTTTCTCTCAAAAAAAATTAGAGTCTAATAAGCGTATCTTGTTGAGGTCATTTATTCAATCATACAACAAAATCAAAAGCATCATAGTTTACTGATAAGTTAAAGTCCTCTATTGGAACACCCACCTCATTAAACAAAAAATCATAAGCAGGCACATTACGCATTTTCTGTGTAACCAAATCATAATTAATTAATTTTCATAAAAGCGCATCACGTATCATCTCAGCACAGAGGATATCTTCATTACATCAATTCTCTGTAAGATGTGATGTAGAAACTAAGGAGATAGTTTCATAACTACTTTTCTTGATATACTCAACAAGAGCTTTCACGTTTACGAAACTACCAATAAGAATTTCATCTGCATGAATAGCTCATAACAATCACTGAGTTCCATTTGATGTAGTATGGACAAGTGTTTTTCATAATAGTTTTTGACGAGAAATTTCATAAGGACTATTCCCTAAATCAAATCACTCAGCCGTCACTCATCATCTTTCTCACATAAGCAAATAGTCCTCATGCTGTTTCTTTAATCAATACGCTTCGTCTAGAGTTTTAACAGGGATAACTGCGGATGCTCACTGATCAAAAGCATACATCTCTGTGGTAAATGCTCTAAAAACATCAATAACCACAGTCAATCATATTGCTTTATGAGCTTGATCTACCGAATTAAGAAATGAGATATTCATAACAATAACCTACAAGGTTGTAAAAAGTTTTCATTTACTTTTGAAAACAAAAAACAACTTACTATTATATACTCAGTAAACAATATATACATATTCACCTCCTTACTCTTTAGTAACCAAAACAACATGAAAATTCGATCGGAGAACTGCAAGCTCTATAAACTACTAGAGATTATAGGAAAAAAACGAGTAGTATTTATTATCTACCTACTCTCACAATGATATGATTCATTTAGTATGATTCACAAAGCAATCCCTCTCATGAGTGGGAGAATATTATCTGATAGACTAAAAACCTTACAAAAAAACTGATTAGTAGAAAAAAATATAACAAGTGTTACTCCACTAAGAATTAGATACAAACTAAGCAAGCTTTGATATGAAGTTGCGCAACACATCAATGACATGCGCCTGCTTGTCTGATCAGAATGAATAAAAAATCCACATCAAGAGTAATCGCTAGTCTAGCGATCAACTACTATGTACAAGGGTCAATCACAAAAAGGCAAACAATGGATAAACAACCATTCTATCTGCAAAACTATGTAAGACCATTCATTCAGCAAACAATGCTAACAGTCACACAATCATAAAGATACCTGATCGAGCAAGTAGATTTTTCTTGTTTGAGGAAATTAACTGTTTATATGTTTTTCGTCCATATTGGACCAATGTTCAGTAAAAAAGCATCAAAAGAGCAAAACCAAAAAATCCATACTCTATGAGCCATTGAAGAAATTGATTCTCTGGATTGAATCACGTTGTCCCTTCTGAAATAAATCAGTGGGCATCTTCCATGCTAAATTGATGAGATCCTGGACCAGCAGTAGATGATCAGTGTCAAAAGAGTGGCTTTTGTATAAAAAGATCTGAACCACGTGCAAGTTCTTTGATATGACCTAGATCTGAAAAGCTCCTGGACAAAAGACCATTATCTCATTTGAGAAACAAAAGTCCTCAGAGAACACAAACAGTAGCAGCTCATGACAACAAGATACGTTTTCGTCGATGACGATGCATCATCAAGAACAACAAAATCGTCTCTATCAGCCAGACTCATCGGGCAGCTCTAGAAAAGGTGAGAAACACACCGAGAGCAAAGAGGCTTCGTTCAAATCGATGCTTACCCAAGTGTTTACGATTGAGATAGATGAGAAAATATAGTGGCCAAAATGCAATCAAAAAAAATCATCGCACGGTGGGTCTTTCAAAAAGAAATTGATTACGTGCCATTCATACATCCCAGGCAGTACGATACACTGCTGGTGGGGACTCTCCTACTACTCACTCAAATTGAAGACTATCATAACCGAACAATTGCAATGTTCATGGCTTAGTTGCTATAACAAAATACCGTCATAGCGCACAGAGCAATGAAACAACCAACACTCATCACATCCGACGAATTAATGATTCTTTTTGTTTACGATCAAACAAATAACTTGCTACATATCGCACAAGAAAAATAACAAGTGGGAAAAGATTGTACTTAAGTCATCACACCCAGTGACCAAGACTCAAATCATTGATCAGAACAGTTGTGATCAATGAATAAAATGACAATCATGCAACTACAAGCACAGTGATACGAATAATTTTATCGCTTCTCCACAATGTTTTGAGTGACAAGTGTCATGTGCTCTCTTTAGGATTCCAGAGTCTTCGAGCAAGCCATCATCACAATCAGACAATCAAGAGTTCTTTCCAAAGTCGAACGATGGTTCGTATACTTCAATCGAAACCAAACTGATAGGTTACAAGCGTATGTAAAAGAAATTGAAACAACAATCATACAACAAAAAACTGAAACAATCTATAGAGTCGATTCTTCGTATTTTTTTTTCACATCTAATCAAAAAACAGGCAATCTAAAAAAGCAATAGAGCAACAGCAAAAAAAATTTTAACTGAATTGGTACAAAATCATAATTAATGCTATTGAAGCTAGGACTCATTGCACTAGCCAGGCCTTCATTACTATTGTATGTTCTTTCCATCACCAGTATTCTAATAAGTGGTGAAAAGGCGCCATGGGAAACATCTTTTTCTTGAAAAGCTTCTTCCAAGTCAATTGCATAGCACTAGACAAGATTTCTATCCAAAAGATAAAGAACAAGAGAAAGAAAGGCACAACAATACTCATTCTCATGTTCAATAAATAAACCAAGGATGAAATCAATCAAGCGAGAGCAAAAGCTCATCCATCACCCATGAATATCTTTGCTGGGTTGATATTAAACCAGAGAAAAGCAATGAGAACACCAATCACAATACCCAATACTGCTGTAGCTATATACAGCTGACTCACAAAGGTAGCAACAGCCAAAACTGCAAGCACTATAATCAAGAGTCATCAGGCAAGTCAGTCTAAACCATCAGTAAAATTAATAGCATTTACTATGGTTAATGTGATAAGAAACTGCACAAATGGAACCAAGAGTCACAGTTCGACAGATCAAACACTAGGAAAAATCACATAACTACTCCCTAACTTAGCATAAAACCATCGACTCATTGCTGCAGATATCACTATCATACCTATCATCTTCGCCCTAGCACTTAGTCATTTGATAGCTCAGCGTCATTTTACATTAAAGTAATCGTCTGTTAGTCACAAAAAACCAAAAGAAAAGAAAGCAAAAAGGATAATATATGTTTCTTCTCTCGTGATCAATGAGTTGTTAATAACACCAAAATATTGTAAACCAAGAGAAAGCAACAGCATCAAAGCTAAAACAAGCACTACCATTGCTCATCACATGTTAGGTGTTCAAGCCTTATGGGCATGCATACGTGCAAAATTTTCTGCCTTATCTCATAACATTGCGTCTTCGCGGATTGTCTTACCTATTTTCTTACGTCTTAAGTAAGCAATAAATCATGGATAAAGAGCAAGAGCAAGAAAGAATGCTCATAATGAATAAACCAATATTTGACTCAATTTAACTAACATAGCAGGGAGATCTTTTTGAATAAACAAGCAATGAAACATCACTGTAACAATTCAGCGAAACACATCAATACCAAGAAGATAACAATTGCTATACAATTGTTTTTTGTTACAACAAATAGGTAGCTAAGGATCTTAGCTACAAGTCTTATGTGTGTGCTGGTCCTGGGAAGCATAGAAATACTACGCAGCTAGTGTCTCTCTTCTTCTCAGGGCCATACTTTTTGTCAAAAAAACCACATTAAGATTGATACCAAGGGCTAAATCATTAATCAATCAACAAGAACACTACGAACGTTTTACAATTATCAAAAGAAGACAAAAAGATGAGCCAACAATATAAAAAAATATTTGCACAGATACTTTCCCAAGAGCTGAAAGAAATTGAAGAAAAAAACATACAAGACTTGATAGAAAACCCACCAGCAAATGTATCTTGAGACCTCGCATTTCCTTGTTTCTCACTAGCAAAAATACACAAAAAATCACCACAAGAAATAGCAGCAAACCTACAAAATAAACTCACAAAAAACAAAGACAAAATCATAGAACAATTCATTGCTGTCTGACCCTACCTGAATGTTATATTTAACACCGAACATATTGCCCAAGAGATTATTACTCAAATTCATTCGCAAAAAGAGAGATATGGACAAGGAGAGTCAAAAGAAACTACAGTATTAGTAGAGTGATGGTCTCCCAATACGCACAAAATGCTCCATGTCTGACATTTAAGAAATGCTCTTGTGAGTGAAACAATATGTACATTATACGAGTTTGCTTGATACAATGTTGTGAGATCTGCATATGGATGAGATATTGGAGCCCATGTAGCAAAATGGCTATGGTTCTGTCAGAAACAAGATAATCTCAATGATATGCCTGAAGATCCAGAAGCATTTTGTGTACGATCAGGTCAGGTTTATGCAGCAGCTACAGCTCTTGCCAGTGAAGAAGAAAACAAAGAAATCTATGCAGCAGAAATTCATGAAACCCAAAGACTACTAGAAAATGGTGATGAGGAGCTACAAGCTATGTGGCAAAAAACACGTGAATTAAGTATTCAATGACTTCAGAATGTCTTTGATGAGTTATGATGCACTATTCAAAGATTTTATCGAGAAAGTGAAGTTGAGCAACCAGGGATTGAATTAGTCAAAAAATATGAACAAAACAACAATATTCCTGACATCAAAGAAAGCAGATGAGCAGTGATAGCAGACCTAGAAAAATATGACTTAGGTGTGTTTGTTTTACTTAAAAGCAATGGAACATCGCTCTACTCTACCAAAGATATTGCACTAGCATACCTCAAAGAAGAGGAATATAGCTTTGATCAATCTCTTTACGTGGTTGCCACTGAACAAAATCATCACTTCAAACAACTCTTCAAAACACTTGAGCTAGTTTGATACAACACAGAAAAACTTGTTCATATGTGATATGAGTTAGTAGAGCTACCATCAGGAAAAATGTCTTCAAGAAAAGGAACAATCATTTCTTACCACAAGCGACGTGATGATGCAATTGCTCAAGCAATGACTCTATTAGAGTGAAGAGAAATAGAAAATAAACAACAAGTAGCGCATGGAGTTGCTTTTGGTGCACTAAAATTCAGTATGTTGCTCCAAGACACATACAAAAAAATAAGGTTAGATATGGATAAGGCACTCTCTTTTGATGGAGAAACTTGACCTTATCTACAATACACGTATGCGCGTCTTACTTCTCTACTCAAAAAAGGAGAGCACAAACCAAGCAGTGAGACAACATGATTGGGGACTCCTGAAGAACATGCGTTATTGCTGCAGCTAAGTCAGTTCGGAGATAGCGTGATTCATGCAGTCGCAGAGCGTAAACCTAGCATCATAGCAAGATATACGTTAGAGCTATGTCGCCTTTGCAATTCATATTACAGCAACACAACCATCATCAGCGAAGACAAACAAACAACACAGGCACGTTTGCAACTTATTAGTGCAATACAACAAGTTTTAGGAAATGGATTGCGTCTACTGTGAATAGAAACACTTGAACAGATGTAAAGTTTAGCTATCTTTCACTTTCGTACAAAAATGTACTTTTAGTTAATATCTTATTGTAACAATATGGAAAACGCATGGAAATGAATCATTGAACGACTAACAAATTTCTGACCAAATCTCATAGGAGCATTGTTAGTCATCTGGATTGGATTTAAAATCGTGGCAAAAATACAAAAAGTTGTAGAGAAAGCGATGATCAAAAGCAAAACTGATAAATCTGTAAGCAAGTTCGTTGCAAGCATTATCAACTTTGGTCTTAAAATACTTATCATCATAGCGGCAGCTGGTATGATAGGAATTCAAACAACATCATTCATCGCTATTCTCTGAGCAGCATGATTAGCTGTATGACTAGCATTACAGTGAAGTCTATCAAATTTTGCTGGTTGAGTACTTATTCTCTTATTCAAACCATTCAAGGTTGGTGATTACATTCTTGCGCAAGGTGAGGAAGGAACTGTTGATGAAATTAGCGTATTGGCTACTGAAATCATCACTCCTGAAAACAAAAGAGCTATTATACCCAATGGTGCGATGGCTAATGGAAATATCGTTAACTTTACAGCTCAAACAACGAGAAGAGTTGATATAAATGTTGGTATTGCTTATGACGAAGATATCGACAAATCAAGAAAGGTATTGGAAAAAGTACTGGAAAACAATAAATTTGTGTTAGACAAACCAGCTCCTTGAGTCTATGTTAGCGAGCTAGCTGATAGTTCTGTCAACCTTATTGTAAGAGGTTTTGCTAAACCACAAGATTATTGGAATACATTCTTCTCTCTAACAGAAGAATCGAAAAAAGCATTAGACAAAGAAAACATATCAATCCCATTCCCTCACAGAGTTGTTCACACAGTATCGTGAACAGAGAGCCTGTAACACCTTATCTCTATGGAAAGAAAAAATACTAAAAAATCCCCATAGAGGGGATTTTTTTATACAGAAAAAAAGACTATTTGTTACGCCCCAAAAAATTATAAACAGAACAAAAAAGAATAGCAGCAAAGAATCAATCAAGAAAGCCATAAATAAATCACAATAATCATCAAAGCCATGAAGCTTCGTACCCGATATAAGGGTCACTCATAAGTTCAACCACACCTTCTCATCGTCATCGCTGAGCAACAACAGCTACCAAAAACATTGCTACTCACAAAGTAATACCCAATGAAATCGCTATACGCATAGTTGGTAGTCTAGACATGAAGAAAGATCAAAAGATAAATTGCTGTGGAATACAAAAAATGTATAACTAGCATAGACATATGAATTTATTGTTCAAGATAAGAAAGTGACAAAACTGACACCTGCGATGCAACAATATGCAGACATGAAAGAACAGAATCCTGACTGTATCCTTTTTTTTCGCTTAGGTGATTTCTATGAGATGTTCCGGCAAGATGCTGAACAATGCTCTCAGTTACTTGATCTTACCTTAACATCAAAAAATAAAAATGCAGAGAATCCTATTCCTATGGCAGGGGTACCGCATCATAGCGCAGACAAATATATAGAAAAACTTGTTTCATTATGATACAAAGTAGCAATTGCAGAACAAACATCATTACCCACTCCTTGAAAAGTGGTTGATAGAGAGATTGTCTCAATCATAACTCCATGAACACAGCTATCTCAATCAAGCACAGAAAACAACTACATACTTGCGATTTCTGAATCACCAACAAATAACAATGAACATATACACCTAGCTCGAGGTGAGTTCGCTGAAGGAAAATACATGACAAAAAGTTTTGCGAATATAGAAAAAGCACAAAAACGAATACTGACCATCAGGCCTATTGAAATTATTACACACCCGGAGTTTTCTTATCAAGATAGCATACAACAGATACTACAAGAGATGCACTCATGTAGAGCTAGCGTGTCACACATACCTCTTGATGCAAAAAAATCATTACTTCACATGCTAGATGTGAGCAAACTTGATGGTTTTGGAGAAGCTCTCTCTCCAGGAAGATGCCAGACTGTTGCATTGCTCTTTAGTTATATTTCTGGCACACAATTACAGAATATACACTGCAATTCTCTTAGTTATCATCATAACAACAAGCTAGTTCTTCTAGACAATATCACCATAAAAAACCTAGAAATTTTTGCTGCAAGTTATGATCACAATACGCAGCACTCTATGTTTGGTGTGCTTGACACAACAAAAACTTCAATGTGATCGAGATTGTTAGCTCAATGGATCATCCAACCCACACAAGACGTATCAGAAATTGAGAGACGCTTAAACCATATTAGCTCATATAGAGAAACCATTGGAAGTACAGGAAGTAATGATCCTATTATTATTGGTAAAAAATTATCCTGACTCAACGACATTCCAAAACTCGTATCTACAATCACGTATCGCAAGGCCTTACCTACTCTACTAGCCAAACTAAGAACAAACTTTTCCACTATTTATGGATCCCAAAGCAATGCATCAGAATGAATACTTATGCAATTAGAGAACCTATGATTAACAAAAGAGGTGAGCAAAGCTGTCGAAGAATTCTACTATGAACTAGCAGAAAAAATAGCTGAAGACATAAATGATAACCAAATAAATTACATAAAGCAATGAGCATACGAACACATCGACTCACTCAGAGAGGTTGCCTACAACTCAGACAAGCTCCTTATGCAATACCAACAAAGGCTTTCTCAGCTCAGTGGATTAAATGGAGTAAAACTCAAATATATTTCAAATCAGTGATATTTCGTAGAAGTAACACCTTCTGCTACTGAACAATTCGAATCAATCATAAGCCAATCTGATTCATGACTAAACCTCACACGCAGACAAACACTAAAATCTGCTCAAAGGTATTCATCACCATATCTTGCAGAGCTTGAGACCAAAGTATTGACAGCAAAACAACAATTAATCCAAGAAGAAAGAGAATTGCTCAAAACCATAGTAGAAGAACTAAAAGCACAACAAAAAAACATCAACATAATAAGCAACTATATCAGCGAATTAGATGTGTATACATCGCATGCAGTCTTCTCACAACAAACTAAACTAGTCAGACCATTATTACATACTGATGGTCAAACGGATATCCAATGATGACGTCATTTGATCATTGAAAAATTTCTTCCTCACGACGAAAGTTTTATACCTAATGATCTTCATTTTACACAATGAAACACAGAGACTTGAGACACTAAAGGTACATCTTACATACACATCATCACATGACCAAACATGTGAGGGAAGTCAACCTTCTTAAGACAAAACGCGCTCATTGTTCTTATGGCTCACTGTGGATTCTATGTACCAGCCAAAAAAGCAGATATCAAAATTGTTGATGCAATATTTGCCAGAGTATGAAGTGGTGATGCACTAAGTAAAAATCAATCCACTTTTATGACGGAGATGATAGAGGTCGCAAACATCATCAACAACGCTAGCGACAGGTCATTTATTGTCTTTGATGAATTGGGGCGTGGTACAGCAACATTTGACTGACTTGCATTGACAAAGGCAATTATACAGCACATAGCCATAAATGTAAAAGCGCAGACATTATTAGCTACTCATTATCATGAACTCATTCAGCTAGAGGGAAAGCTCCCTGGCATAAAAAACTTCTCAGTTGCTGTACACGAAACAGAAACAGAGGTACTTTTTCTCAAAAAAGTCATAGCATGAGGTGCAAACAAATCATATTGAATAGAAGTAGCAAAACTTGCCTGACTACCCAAGGAAATAACACAACTAGCTTCATCCTACCTTGATGATCTAGAAAGCGAGCAGACAGCTTCAGCAAAAAAACCAGCTTCTCTTTTTTCTCTGCAAGAAGTTACTCAAAAAACAGATCCACAACGAGAAAAAACACAAACACTTCTACAGTCATATAACATTAACGAAATAACTCCAATAGAGGCACTACAAATCTTAGAGAAAATCATAAATGAAATCCAAAAAAAGTAAAGGAAGTGTGAAAATATATTTTGTAATAAAAAGTCGTCACAAAAACAAAGCAGTATCGTCAATCAATTAGGAAACAACACCGTTTACGAATCAATCATCATCTTGTACTATGCCTACACTAAAAGAGTTCTTTGAAGAACAAAAAAAATATACGCTGAGCAATGATAGCAAACTAGAGCTCTATCACCGTATTTTGCAGATGCAACAAAAGCATAGTCTAACCAATAGGATAGCTCAATTGAGTAGAATTGTGATGTATTCTACATTCTCACTATTTCTTGTAGGTGGGTTTCTTTTTTTCACCCAAAAAAACAACAGCGCAATAGTATTCGATAGTGAATGAGTTCGTATTCAACAAGCAGATCAGTGACCATACCGTGTGAGCGCAGATAGCATAGGACAAGTACTACAGTTCCAATGAGCATACACGATAAGCAACAATGGAAAATTCTTTGAAACAAACATGATTTATGATGGTGACACCATATCACTACAAAAAGAGGCATTCATGAGTTTCAAAGTAAATGGACATACAACCAAGGTAATAGGGCCAGCTACATTAGAGATTTTCAAAAAGCCAGGAGCTGATGCTAATGAAGAATACTTTATTCATATAGTAGAAGGTGAATTTGTAGAGGTATCTACTGTAGAAGAAAACAAAACCATCACTCTTCAAAAAAATAATGTAGCAGTACACAAAACTGAGGAAACAAAGGAACTAAAAGTACAAATAGTAGAAGAAAAAGGACAAACCAAGATTAGAAATCTGGGAGATACCGTACAAATCAACACTAACGACCAAGAGACAGATTTAGCAAACAAACAAGAGGCTTCTATCCTAGATAAACCACAAGATAAAGATATCACAGTGGATGATGAAAACGCTGTTCGTATCAATATAGCAACAATTATCGAATCACAAGAAGATGGTGCTACTAGTGGATCATGAACTACAGCATCTACTGGAGATTCAAGCATTGAGCAACGAGAAAACATCATAGCTGTGCTTGAAGAAAAAACAGAAGACCTTGAGGAAAGCAAGGAAAGTACATGAAGCGGAGCACAAAACAATATCATTGCCACAACTGAAAAAGAAGATGGGGAAGAGAAAGAAGAGATAAGAAAAGAAATTATCCCTGTAGCAGTGGTTCAAAAAGAAAACACAGTAGTGAAGAATCAAGAGCCTATTGCAGAAGAACAAGCAGTTGTAGTGCCTGTTTCTGAGAAACTAGCACTTATTGATGGTAAAAAAATACCCAATGAGATCCAAGCAGAAAAATTAAGTGCACTCTTACAAAAAGATTTTCTAGAATATGACATCAAAAACCTTATGGCATCAATGATTTACCATAAGGACAATGGAACCACAACGACACTCAAAAGCATCAACACAAGATTAGTGAACCTCTGAGGAGCATTCAACATCCCCGTAAGTCAATGAACACAGATCAATATCATTTTGAGCAACAGTAGCTTACTTATACAACATCTATCAGAGTCATACCACATCCCACCAGTCTATATCCACAATCTAGTAGCTCTACAACAATGGATTATCCTCTTACAGAACAAAGAACTTTCATACAGTGAGGATACGATAGACATGGAGAGACTCATCAACAAAATCTATCAGCAAAGAGGTGAATTGCATTTCAAATAAACCACATAAATTTCAAAAGAATGACATAAGTCATTCTTTTTTTTATATAATGATATTTTTGACATACTTGTTGACTGTTGGTATAATAAGAGAATAAGATGTTTAAA
>JAHDGZ010000047.1 GCA_020631605.1 bacterium | reverse complement strand
ATATTTTTGACATACTTGTTGACTGTTGGTATAATAAGAGAATAAGATGTTTAAAAAAAATCAATCTATA
Organism: bacterium; assembly: GCA_020631605.1. Lineage (GTDB taxonomy): Bacteria > Patescibacteriota > Gracilibacteria > Absconditabacterales > Absconditicoccaceae > JAHDGZ01. Next base: position 4,225 of record JAHDGZ010000047.1, on the reverse strand, counting down.
TGAAAAGTTTTGATGAGAGAAATTATGATAAAATTAGTACAATTGAGGAACAGAATCCTTTGTTAGAAGCAAAAAAATCAATTGAAGAACGCCTCACGAAGATGGAGGGCAGACTTTATAATTATGCATTACAAAGCTCTATGGCCGGCTCATGGGACGGCACCCTCCCAAAAGTAGACATAAAGGCTGTGGATGGATTTGAAAAAAAGGACAAAACGGACGTAGAGAGATTTTATGAAAACAACGGTGATAGCTTTAGATGAGTCAGAGAATTTACCTTCAGTTGTTTTGGAGAAGCAATCCCTATTGAATATCGTTTTTGGCAAAAACTAGAAAATAATAAGCTAGTGAACAAGTATGAAAGATTTTCAGAAAAGTTTGAAACAAAAATTTGATGAGAAAAGTTTAGTTTTGAAAACATGGAAGAGCTCTCTCACTTTATTTTTCATATTCAGAGAGCTAGAGATTTCAAAAAAAACAATGAACCGGTGATTTTCACTATAAAAAAGAATGGTAATATTGAGATACAAACTACCTATCAAAAAGACTGAAAAATAAAACTAAGAAAAACCACCTATTACTGGAAAGTACCACAAGTGACTCAAACATCATCAATATGAGTATATAGCGATGAGGACTTACTGTTTTGGAAGCCAGACTCTAAGACAAGTACAAGTATAGTACCAACCATGGATTGGGAATGAAACATGGGGATGAAGACTGTAACAAAAACGACAAAATTTGATCAATCATATCGCACAAGCTATGAGCATTCCATTCAGGGAAAAACAATAAACGAGAATCAGAAAGAAAATATTATAAGTAGTCAACTCATACATGAAAAAATAGGCAAGATACTCAATCAATAACTAAAAAGAAAGTCCTACACTCCACAAATGCAGTGCCCCCTCTCTGTTTTTCTTATTATAAAGAGAGTCTCAGACAAGAGGTGCGCCTATACTAGCACAATGTACTCTAATCTGATGTCTCATTCACTGAGCAATCATTATAGACAAAGTAGTTATATTGAGATTAGTATCATATATCATCGGCTCGATATACGTCTCTACATAGTGTTTCTTCCCCCTCACTTTACCATCATCTTGTGGTCAACGTCGAGCCACCATCCTATCAGCTTCATGCTGATGATGCATCAGTGGCGTACAAATCAACATAGGATTGTCTACACGACCAGAGACATCTGCTAGATAATGCTTCACTACTTCTCATACAGACTGTTTGTGCTTATACATATCGTAGTTTTTAGTGGTTTTGGCAAAGTAAAGAAGACCACTAGTAGCATTATCTAATCTATTCACTAGACCCAACTCCTTCTCTTTCCCAAAAACATCTATAGCTCAAGCTATCAACATAGAAAGCTCTTCTGTTGAGTGAGCTTGTTGGTAGACAAATAATTCATCTAACAAAGAATGCCTCTCTCACCAGGTGGAGGGCATTCATGGTGGTTTCCAAACGTATCGAAATGAAGCATCTTGATATCGAATCATAACCGCAATAGATGTGCTTATAAATTATTTAATTTTTCCTTTTTCTTGTGAATATTTACCCATCAAGATATACGTCAAAGGAGCAGCGATGAACAGTGATGAAAACGTTCCAGCAATAATCCCTAGACCAATAGTAAAGGCAAATGTTTTGATTACTCATGTTCCGAAGATGAACATAGCAACTACCACTAACAATGTAGAGATAGATGTTCACAAAGATCTTCTCATGGTTTGTCGCAAACTTGTTTCTATCACATTACCTACGAGTGATCATCATGATTCTAGCGCCTTTTCATCCTTAGAAAAATTCTCTCTGATTCTATCAAAAATAATAATCGTATCATTGATACTATAACCCATAGTAGTAAGTATCGCTATGATGAAGACAGTATCTATCTGTACCGTACTATTGAATTGCATCAACAATCCATACGCCCCAGCTGGGATACTCACATCAAATAACATAGTCACAATAGTAACGATAGCTAAGATAACAGGAGCAACAACCTTTCTGATTCATGCAAATGATATCATCATATACAGAGCCATAAGGATAAGTCAGACAATAATAGCCCACTTAGCTGAACGTCTCATATAGTCTCCAATACTTGGTCAAATAATAGAAAATGAGCTCAATTCTGATTCGTCTGTTATGTGTCCATCTGCAACAAGCGCAGACTTAAGGGATGCCGTGAATTTCTTCACTACAGAGTCATCACCCAACGCTACTTTCAGAAGTCATTGCGTTGTCTCTCAACCAACCACATCTGTAGCAAATTCATAACTAGGGCTTCCTATGTCATCTAGCGCCTTTTCTACAGTAGATTCCAGTGCATCAGCATCGATAACGTTATCAATACCAAATGAAATTCCACCAGTAAATTCAATTGATCGTCTCATGTTTCAAACAAAACTGAGGATTCCTGCAACCATCAATACAGCTGCTATCATCAGCCAAAGTGGTGAACGTTTGATAATACTAAATGCTTTGTTCATTCTACTAGTCTCTCTAAAAATAGGTAAAAGTTTTTACTATGTCATAGCCTAGCTAAGTACTAGCGCTTTGCAAACAGTTTAGTCTATGAAGTGTAGTAACTAAGCAGTCCATCCTCTATACGTCTGGGCGAAATCAATAAAGACTTCTGCGCAGTACGTATTTGTACAAGTTGACCACTTGAGGTAATACAATAATCATACATCTCATCTGAAAAAACTCAGACGCTACGCCAAAAAGGCATAGTAACATCTACCATACTCATCTCAATGATATCTTCTTTAGCAAGTGTTACTTCTTTGCGACTTGGCATAACAATACGAATACTCTCCTTTTCAAAATGGTAACGTATACGAAGCAGTGCCTTACTCCATGTCCAGTAAGCATAACCAAAAACAACTCCCAGAAACAATCAGAGCCAAGTAAATTGAAGCACAAGTCGTGCAACAAGAATCATTACAATTACACCAAGAAGAACAAAAAGTCCTTTGATCAAGGGTGACTTATATCACACCGTCATATATGGATTCATACTATAGTAGTAGATAATCTAAAAATTATAACTTAAACAATCTTACTATTCTTTGTGCAAAAGTCTGAGGATAGACCTCCAAAAGAGGGACTTGCTCACCAATCAAAAGCACTGTCTCTTTTGCAGTATCTAAATCTCCAGCTAAGCTATAGATGTAATGTCACGTTGGAGTCACTAAGACAATATTATGAGCTAATCAGGTTTTTTTATCTATCTCAACAGTGAATCATTGTAGATTATCCCAAGGAAAAAACATTTTCTCTACATGGATACCATCATTTTGTACAATCAGTTGTACTTCTTGCAGATGAAGTACTTGATAGAAAAAATATCAACCAACCAAGAAAAATAACAGCACTACTCCTGAATAATTTCCATAAATCAAAGAAAAAACAACAAGTATACCAACAATGAGGCCAAAAATGACATATCGTCGCGTTCATCTATCATGTTTTTCTCCATTATACACCGTAGTAGAATTCATAATTTCCCGCCTCTATTTGATAAAGCACGTCACAGGGTCAAAGACTAGTTCGTCTATACTTATGATGAGTACTTTTGCAATAAGCCAAAGCTTCTCAACTTGACAAAATTAAGGAAAAAGATAACAATGCGAAGCCGATAATTAGCAGAAAAAACATATATGGGGGTGTACTGGATTCGATGGATGTGTACCCATGGCGAAATGATTGCTATCCCGCGACGAACGTACCGCGTTTAAATAATCGTTCAACCTATCGTGCAAACGAAAAAACATGACTGCTCTCAAGAGTAAAAGCTGCTTTTGCTAGACAAAACGCTCTTTCTTTTGCTTAGACGTCTCTAAACAAGCTATGCGACTTCGGGTCGCGCCAAGGTTTTTGCAATGTGTTCCTCGAAAAACACTATCTTGATCAGATGAAACATATGCTTGTCGTTGGACAACGTGTACCTTTCTGATCGCGACTAGGTCCTAACCAGCGACTATGATAGTAGACATCATTCATCATGACATTCAGACAGGGGTTCGATTCCCCTCACCTTCATAATTAATTCTATCACTAGATTTCTAGTGTTTTTTTGTTCTAAAAAAAACATCATGAGATCACAAATAGTTCAACTTGACACAAAACAAGACCTTATAAAAAAATAGAAAAACACAGATCAAAAAAACACAAAAAGACAATTCATAAACTATAAGAGCAATACACT
>JAHDGZ010000018.1 GCA_020631605.1 bacterium | reverse complement strand
AGCGGGAGACGAGACTCGAACTCGCAACCAACAGCTTGGAAGGCTGTGACTCTAGCCAATTGAGTTACTCCCGCATAGTTGTTTAATCTAGTTTGGGCCTGCACAGACTTGAACTGTGGACCCACCGGTTATGAGCCGGTTGCTCTAACCAACTGAGCTACAGGCCCCTAGAGCAATATGGTAATGGTAAGATGGTGGGTGATATAGGACTCGAACCTATGACCCCCCGCTTGTAAGGCGGATGCTCTCGCCAACTGAGCTAATCACCCATCTGAATAATCTAAGCCAATGAAATGGCGGTCCCACGGGGAATCGAACCCCGATTGGCGGATTGAAAGTCCGCTGTCCTAACCGTTAGACGATGAGACCACACGAAGCATGAATCATTATCTATCGTTTTAGAACAATCTTCACACTCTAATTTAAACCACAAAGTGGCGGAACGGACGGGACTCGAACCCGCGACCTCCTGCGTGACAGGCAGGCGTTCTAGCCAACTGAACTACCGCTCCACAAACAACATCACCGTTGTGTGGTGTGTTGTATTCATTATCTACCAAAGAACAACTGTTTTTTTCAAAAAAGATAGCCAACTGCGAGATTCGAACTCGCGACCTGCCGCTTACAAGGCGGATGCTCTACCAGCTGAGCTAAGTTGGCTCAAAGCTACCTTAGGCAGCATTCACCATCTTCGTAAGTCTTGATTTCTTTCTTTGACCGTTCTTCTTATGTATAATATTAACCTTCACTGCTTTATCGATAACACTATATACTTTACTTAAATCATCACTTTTTACTTTCTTTCCAGTAGTAACTAGTTGACGAAGTTTTCTGATAGCAGATTTCATAGCATCTTTTATAACAAGATTCCTCTTTGCTAACTTTTTAGATCTTTTGTTTGCTTTCTTCGCTGATTTGATGATCGCCATTGTGCTAGTATAGTGTATACAATAAAATTCAATACTCCGGGGGTGGGACTCGAACCCACGACCCAGTGATTAACAGTCACTTGCTCTACCGACTGAGCTACCCCGGAACAAAAAGTTTTCAGGTTTGATGTTTCTAGTTATGTATGGTTCCAAAACAAGATATTTGTGTCTCTTATGATAACAAACAGATATCTAGAGAGATTACCGAGGGTGGGACTCGAACCCACACGCCGTAAGGCACTTGGTTCTAAGCCAAGCATGTCTACCAGTTTCATCACCTCGGCATGGTGACTAGTTGCATCTGTTTCTAGCAAATCTCGGAAGGAAGGACTCGAACCTTCAACCTTCTGATTCAGAGTCAGATGCTCTACCAGTTAAGCTACTTCCGATAACAAAGGTTAGTTGTTATGGTTTTTTGGTTGCGGGGGTTGGAATCGAACCAACTATCTTCGGGTTATGAGCCCGACGAGATACCATTTCTCCACCCCGCATCATTGTGGAGACATATCTATAATCTGATTTTGGGGTACAAGGACTCGAACCTTGACCGACGGCTTCAAAGGCCGCTGTCCTACCAATTAGACGATACCCCACCAACAGTAAGTTTCCAAGTTCTATAGTACAAAAAAAATCCTCGCGCCCAAGAGACGCAAATCCACTTTTATGAAATTTTGAAAGCAATGCAAGGTAATCTATTTTGCTAACATATCTTTTTTTCGTTCCTCCAACATCCAGTGAAGATAGACTATATTATGAAGGCTCAAAAGCGTTCCTGCCAGCATTTCCTTCTCTTTTACCAGATGATTAAGATAGGCACGGGAAAAGTTTTGGCATGTGTAGCACGGACAATACTTATGTAGTGGGCCAAAATCTTCTTTATATCTAGCATTTCTTAATTTTGTTTTTCATCACCACAATTCCATAGATGTAGTGTTATCAGAAAACGAACTTAATGCTTCTCTTGATGAAACTGTATCACTATCTCCAAAAGCCACTCAATGCCTTCACAGCCTTGTAGAGAGAACACAATCAAACATATCAAATCACTCAGAGATTGAGTATAATATATCTTCTGGAGTTCAAATACCCATGGCATACCTTGGTGTGTGAGCAGGAAGTTTTGGACCACAAAAAGCCAAAACACTACGCTTCAGCTCAAGCTCTTCTCCAACACTTACTCATCATACAGCAATTCAATCAGGAGCAAAAGGAGACAATGCATCTATACTCTTTTGCCTGAGAGTAAGATCTGTTCCTCATTGTACTATAGGAAACAATACTCATCTCACTTTATCATATTTTCATTGATGATGATGGTATTGTCTCTCAGCCCATGCATGTGTACGATTCATGTCACGAAGATACACTTGCTTGCTCGCTCAAGCTGAGGAGCATACATCCAACATCATCATAATATCAGAGCCAAGTGCGCACTGAATATCCACTGTTCCTTCTGGGCTAAAAAAATGTTTGCTACCATCGTGTGGAGAACGAAAAGCAACACCTTCATCCGTGACCTTCATTCCCACAGAGTGCTTATCTCAATCAATATGTCCCTGCTCGAAAGAATCTCCTTGCAATGTGTTGTTTCACCCAAGACTAAACACTTGAAATCATCAACTATCAGTAAGGATAAGACCATCTCGATTTTCAAAACGGTGCAATCATCATGCCCTCTCAATCAAATCTTCACCAGGGCGCAAATAGAGATGAAACGTATTTGCTAGAATAAGTTTTATCTCTGGTAGATCTCCTATGTAACGTGGATCACGAAGCATATCCAAAATAAGTCACTTAATGGTCGCCTTTGTCCCTACTGGCATAAAAACTGGGGTCTGAAGAGTTACTCCGTTAAGAGTCAATTCCCCTACTCTTGCATTTCCATGCTCTTTGACTAGCCTAAATTGTACTTTGCTCATTTGTTATTTTTCTCTTATTAGTATGATAAACATAATCAATAGATGACTTCTCTACATAATTGGTGCCGGTCTTTTCTTGCCCATGATTGCAATGGGACAAAACCCTGAAGAAGAAATAGACTGTAAAACTATTTCTCGAGAAGTACAAGGAGAAAGCAATGTTTTGCTTGGAGAGCCGTATGAGTTTTCATTAGCAGGAACTCAAGTTCGTTCATTTTCTACAGGTGACGAACAAAAAGAGGCTTCTGACTATCTCATTACTCAAGGTTCAGTACAAGAATTACTAGGTGAGAATGCAACGACAAAGTATGAAATTGTGCAATGAAATACAACTATTGACACGAGAAATGAACAACTCTTGGTCTATAGTTTTCCAGAGATGAGTAGCTTTACAATCAATGCATTAATAGAAAGTCCATCATGTAGCTACAAAGTCAGCAAAGATATAACTGCATTCAATAGCCTCTATGTGCTCCTTGGTGATGAAAAAAAGATACTACCACAAAACCTTACCAACAACATAGAACAATATGGACATCACGTAGAACACATTGCTATCCCTCCAACAAATGAACGACAAAAAAATGTTGAACTACTCATGGCGGATGCGCCCCAAATTTACAACAGTGATGTGATCTTTATTTCAAAAGAAAGACTATACTCTGTCTTGCCTGTACTTGAAGAATATAAGGCAGAGCTCATAGGAACAGGAGAAGCATCGCTCGTTGTTATCACCAATCAAAACAAACAAATCACCGAAAAAATACTGACGCCCGTATTGCGTACAATCTCATTCCCACAAACCTACCTAGTCAATGAACAAGAATTTACCGATCTCATGATTTGATTATCTATAGGGCAACCATTCAATACAAACAAGCTTGCAGAATATAAACGAAACTTTGACAAGTCTCGTCTACAATTCTCATTAAATTATGTTATTGATTATCTTATGTATCAGTGATTTCCATTGGAGCTCATTAGCATTCTTTTGAGCCTAGCAATAGCAATTCTTCTTATTGTTTTCCGAAAACAAATTATCTGATGGAATTCTTTTGGTGTATTCTATCCAATCATCTTTGCAATAAACTTACATCTGTTGTGATTCAAAACAGCTTTGTGACTACTGTTTGTTGCTGCTTGTACAGTGCTACTTGTACAACTTATTATCAGGAGAATAAACCTCCTCTATAGTGCAAAACTCTGACTCTATATCACACTTTACATCCTATTTACATTGCTTTTCTTATGGATCGCTCATAGCTTAGTAGGAGAACCTGAGAGTTACGAAACATTTTCTCGCCCTCTCTTCCTCATCTCATATATCACACAACTCATGGTATGATATAGGCTGTTCAAAAAACGGAAAATTCTTTCTCTCAAATCCCGAGGGACCTTACTCTACTTCTGATGACTCTCTCTGGCTCTCTATATTATCTTTCATTCTCAGTGACTACAAGAACGAATGTTAACACATCCTATGTTCATCATAGTTGTTATTGTTGCTATTCTGATTATGTGAAGATATACTGGACTACAGCTCACCGAACTGGTGCGTTTTCGACCACTAATTAAGAAGCAATTCAAGAAATAAATTTTAGCTCATTCCCACACAAACATGAACAAAGCTGAATCAGATATCCAAAAAACCATCAAGAGCCCCGTTGAGTCGAAAGCAGACGAAATGAAGCAGGCTCTAAAAGCAAAAAAATCTACTAAGAAAAAAAAGAAAAACCATATTAGCATAGAAGAAGACAAACGGGAGGCAAAGATCATCGCTCGCAAAAGAAAGACACTTGAAAAAGAAGAAACTAATCACCTCTAAAAGCTACCATAAAAAAAAGATGATAAGAGCAACATCCTATCATCTTTTTCATATATGTCATACAATGACTAACCTATAATTTCTGGTTGATCCTTTGGTCACATCTTTGTTCTTCGTTGAGCCAACAAGAGAACTCTACGTTGATAAACAAACTGCAGCAAGCCAAATAGTGTGGTTGTAAGCAAGTATAATCACACACCAGACGCAACACTGTAAGCAAAACTACCCATCATAAACGCCATAAAATATCACATCATACCCATCATCTTAGACATATCTGGGGCCTGTTGACCATTTGGCAACATTTGAGGCGCCTTGGTAGCTTGCGTCTTCATAGTCATTTGCATTTGAGCAAACATGAGGATCGCAACAATAATAGCTAACACAAGATTTCATCACTCGAGTAGATTCATACCAAAAAAGTTTGTCACCACAGACTCCAGTTGAGTAAACTGTTGCCCAAATGATTGAAAAAAACTATACACTAGCTCAGGTATATCATTTTGAGCATAATCTCTCACTACATAAAAGAGACCAAGGAAAACCGGCAACTGTATCAACATAGTAAGACATCACTTGAGAGGTCCAGCTCACTGAGTCTTCATAAGCTTCATCATCTCTGATTGAAGCTTTGCTGGATCATCTTTGTACTTTTCTTGAAGTTTTTGCATCTTAGGCTGCAAATCACCCATCTGTGATTGCATAGCGTTTCACGCAGCACTATTCTTATACAACAAACCTCTTACCAACAAGGTAAGGACTATGATAGCCCATCACAAATTTCCATCAAAAAAATTAAGGAAGAGTATTAGGATATTAAATATTGGACGATATACTATTTCTATCCACAATAAAGACAATAATCACATATTCTACACAGCACTACAACAATAAAAAGTTTTCTATTTCTCTCATTCTTTAGTTCTCTCTACTTCTCTACAGAGTAAACAACAAAGAGGAGATGACTCTCAACGCTAGCTATTCAGCACGTCATTCTGTTTGTTTTTTACATGTTCTTCAACCTTCGTATTCATCTCTTTAGTCAAATCATCTATGTGACTTTGGTGCATCTTTTGCTCATCTTCCGAAAGATCTTTTGAGTCTACCAATTTTTCTACCGCTTCTCTTGCGTCATGTCTTACCTGCCTTAATCTTACCTTAATCTCTTCTCACAATCATGAAACTTGTTTGGCAATTTCTTCTCTTCTTTCTTTCGTAAGTGGAGGAATTCTCACCAAAATATTGTCCCCCATTCACTGAGGAACCAATCCGTTGTCTGCATCATAGATTGCAGTCTCAATGTTTTTAACAATTGCTTTGTCCCATGGTTCAATCTTTAATGTGGTAGTATCCATAACAACCACGTTAGCAACCTGATTTATGGGCATTCTTCCATAACCAGCATCAACACTAATATGATCTACAAGACCAGTAGTAGCTCTTCATACTTGTAAACCAGAAAACTCTTGTTCCATGTGCTCTAGGGCCTTAATCATAGAAGCTTTGAATTGTGCTATATCAAACATCAGTATCTAAGTATATCGTAAAAAAGTTTTATTCTCGCCACTGTTGTGGCTCTCGTAGTTTATAAAGTCATAGAGTAAGCAGTGTCACAAGCCACCCTATCCCACGATAAAGTCTACGTGACTGCTGTAGCACACTATGCGTTTTATCCATTGAATCTAATTGACTCTCTTCTGCAATCTCTACACCCAAAAGAGACTTAATATATGCAACATCATCTCTAATTCATGGGAAATGGTCTATGTAGTTTTTGTTCGGTGAACCCAGCATCTCTTTCCTGTTTGCATACAAAAGATCGACACTATTCTCATAGTCATGAATTGAATCACGACCTTCATAGACAACCTTCGTAAACTGATAGAGTATTGCATCAACATCGCTAATGAAACTACGCAAGATATTTTTTTGTCATGAAAGAACTTTTTGTTGTATCAAGACAAGCACGACAAGAACAATAACATATATCGGGAGCACATACATTCGGTTGCTACTAAGCCATTCCATTGGTGATTAGAGCCAGGAAGATAAATAATCTATACATATTCTGGTTGTAGTATCCTAATAATTTTTCATTCTTTCTCAAGCACCACTAAGTAGTTTCTCCAAAAGAGTGGAATCTTTTGATTCAGCAAGTACTTTTTGAGGCGCTTCCCATGAAAAGAATCTCACTCCTGAGGAAATCTAGCCTCGCTTCAGAGCTCATTTTCATCGTCAACAACGAAAGAAACATCGCCTAACGTGTACGTACCCATGCTAGTTATAGATATAGTCTTTGCAATTGGTTTTGACTCTCGGAATGGTTTATCATTTTCAGTAATTTTTCCAGCACCAAAGACATAAACTTTCCCATGAGAAACAACAAACATAACTCAACTACACATTTTGTATCATGAGTCTCCAGTTTCTAGAAACTCCATAAGATCTCTCAATCAACCAGAGGAAACATGCTTATAGCTGCCTAATTCATGAAGAAGTGACACTAGTATATCAATCGAGCATCATCAATCTATCTGCAATTGGTAGCCCCATCACACCGTCCAATACTCACTACGTTTAAGTGGGAAGAGTTGATAGGAATCTTTGATGGAGTTTTTATGACGTTGTATATCAGCATAAAGTTTAGTTCGAGTTCAATATCGCTCTCTACAGCGCAAGGAGGCAGGAGTTGATACAAAATGCCTCACAACTGATCTTTCTCATCACCTATAGTCAAAGTTCGTTGGGTCTGTAGCATAGGGAATAAGATGTTTCTTTATTTCTAGAAGAATGTCCTTTTTCGTAAAAGTTATCAAAGGTCTAAAGATCTGATAATATTTGTCCCTCTGAACAAAAATTCATTGCTGTAGACGAGACATATTTGCAAGACCCCAAAGACCACATCAACGATTGAGATTTAGTAAGCTAGTTTCTATTCTATCATCTAGATGATGTCCAGTTATCACACACGAAGTAAAGTCAGCATGTGATTCTTGACTCACCACATCTGAAAAACACTGTCGTCTTCGCTGCCTCATAGCACTTTCACTTTTATCATCTTTGCGATAACGAAACAAATAAAGTGGAAGTGTGTTATTGAGAAAAAGCTTGATCGCTTCTTCTTCTTCATCTGTTTCATTTCTAGTTCTATGGTTGCAGTGGACAACAATCACACGATGTTGGTGGACTTGAGAATATTGTTCTAGGTACGCGAGCAAAGAAACAAGCACATAGACGCTATCTGCTCACCCTGAAACTGCGACAATCAGGTTTCTTTTTTCTTTAGTTGAAAAAAAATCATCGTATGATGTGATGAGTGTTTCAGGCAATCTTTTGGTGAGAAAATCTTGTATTTTGGACATGAAACAGTAGCACTCTGATAAGTACTACTTTAGTATAGACTACTCTCCACAAATCAATGAAAAACACAAAAATCAAGGTAGCAGATCTTCTCAAAGAAACAAGCAAAGAGGACTCAATGCAGTTTGAAGAAGTAATGATTACATTGTCCTGACTGAGAGAGCCAGGAATTAAATGAGATATACATCTCACATCTTTCAATCAAGACACGATTGAAGCAAAACTTACAAACATCACTTGTGACAGAGATCAATCATGTGAGAAGTGCAATAAAGAGTTTATTAAGTCCGTACGATGTGACTATTACGAAACCACTTTCACAAACAATCCTGATGCATTTGAGGATGAGCCAGAAGATGAGATATTTCCTATAGACGACAACCTCAATATAGACTTGGGTGAATCTTTGCGCCAGGCAATAGAGATTCAACAGCCGATTACCATACTCTGCTATGACTGTATCAATCAAGAACCTAGTGACGATGACGACAATGAACAAGAAGAATACTTTGAGTCTTCGGGAAACATTACTTTCCACTAGTAAAAATAGTAAAAAGTGTTTTTTGTCAGTATACTAGATATATTCATATCTAGAGATTCTTATGTGACTCAAAAAATCATTCAAAAAGAAGAACATGTGACTAGTACTTGGCTGAGGGGGAACCAAGTGATTTGTCCATCTATGAGCAATCAAATATCTAGAAGAAAAATGAGTTTCAATAACTGAGGTTGCGTGAACCAGCATTGGTTCCATAGTTGGAGCGCTTTATTGTTCAGGAAAATCATACCAGGACATCTATGATGCATTCAGCACAATAAAGACATCTGACATCATTGATCGAGATCTCAAACAATGAATGATAAAAGGAAACAAAATAATCAATCGTATTGGTGACATCTGTGGTAATATACAATTTTCTGATCTAAAGATACCACTAAAGATAATTGCAACAGACATCAACACAGGAAAAGAAAAAGTATTTTCATCCTGATCAGTCTTAGAGGCTATTCGCCATAGCATTAGTATACCTGGAGTATTTAGCGTAACTCAGAACTCGGAAGATGAACAATTCTATATCGATGGTTGATTAGTAAACAATTTACCTGTCTCACATATAGAAAATAAACGCGTGATAGCGGTTTCTTGTCTATGAATTTCTCCATTTAAGGCACGTAAGCACATTACTGTTTTTGGCAAAAAAATTGATACCACATTTCTCTCTGTGCCCAAAAGAGTAATATATAGATCTCTCTGTATCATGATGTCCAATAATGAGAATGAACAAATCAAGTCACATGATCACGCAACAGTAATTCGTCCTAATCTTACTGAGATATCTTTTTATGACTTATCTGCACTAGATCGTGCCATTGAGATTGGCTACAAGGCAACAAAAAAGGAACTAAGAAAACAAAATCACAAGAAATAACAAAAAAACAATAGAGCTACCTTTTACACTTATTAAAGCGATCTTCAGACAATTTCTGGTATAGATAACACTTAAAAAGTCGAAGTATTGCATTTTCTCCAGGCAACTATATCTTAAAGGAGGCTCCCAAAAATGGGAACAATACACATCCCCCGTTTTAGTTGCTAACAAGCACGAAATGGCGTGGATTAATTCATTTGAATATCATGAGACGGTCTCACTTTTGAGGTCATTTTTCTTATCCAGATGATTTATAGAAACAGAGGTTCAATCAAGGCGTAGCATACTTGCTGCCTGCGAAGATCCGTACACAATGACAAACTACAACCACCAAGGAATGGTCTGGCCTCTTCCACAAAAAGGTCAGATGCGACTCGAACACGAACTACTCAACAATCCTAATGTTCCAGGATTTTTTTGTATAAGCACGAGCTATAGACAAGAACCCAATCCTGTCCCATCGAGACATGAAACAATCTTCCCTCTTTTCGAATTCGAAGCAAAAGGAGATATGGATGATTTACGTAAACTAGAATCTGAACTAATAGAGACCGTCTGACTTGGCGAGGAGAAAGATTTTGTTCACAAACGCTATCATGAACTTATTCAACACTACGGAACAGTTGAATTAACAAGTAAAGAGGAAAAAAGAATGGAAAAAGATTTCTCACATGTAACATTTCTTACTGACTTTCCCCTTTATGCATCACCTTTCCGAAATATAAAAAAAGAATGAGATATAGCAAAAAAAATAGATATTATACTCTATGGGATAGAAACTATTTGATCAGCAGAAAGAAGTTCTGATCCAAAAAAAATGAAAGAGCTATTCTATACAATGAATGATGGGGCTTATGCCAAAAGTCTCTTTGATCAATTCGGGAAAAAGAGAGTCGAGGATGAGCTAAATGAGTTTCTCTCGATGAAGTTTTTTCCTAGATGTTGATGAGCAATCTGAATTACCAGAATGATCAGAGCTCTCAAATTACATGGAATACTCAAAAAGGAAGAAAAATACTATAGACCTCAGTTTATGAGGCAATATGCATAGCACAGCTGAAATTTAGAACGGCACATCATAATAATCAACCTTATACGACGATCCTATTCACATAGTTTCCAAAAAAGCTACTTTGACTACTTCTACTAAATTCGGATTTTCAGTAAAATCTGCTATCACTCAAATTGATCCATCTGAAACACTTATAGAAACGATGTCCTTGGTTCTCAAATAAAATGCCTCAAGGTTTGGGTTACTAAAGATCTCTTCTAGTGATTGCATAGTTCTCATAAAAGAACTCTCCGGTCCAGGCTGTCCACTAGCTAATTCTTTGGGGAAAATAGTAGTCATATAAAACCTCAATCCATTTATAACATCTTTCGTACTGCGTGTTCATGTGGCTATTGAGAGAGAATCTAACAATCATTTTTTATGTGTAGGGGCTTTTTCGAAGCTATTTTCTACTATATCAGTCAATACTCATATCTGAGTAGGGAAATCTCCGACTTTTATCACCATAGCTGTAGACCATAAGTAAACAAAAAAGACAGTAACGATAAAAAAAAGAAAGTCAATAAGGCTAATTTAGCTTAGCTTCTTCTTTAGTATCAAGAGATCGATCTTCTTGATTATAATCGTGAAAATAATTAACCACAAAAACTGGTCAAAGATCAAAACCAACAAAGGTCAAATTCTCAAAAGTGAGCTCCTTTTCTCAATTCTCTTCACTCTTTTCCTCTTCCTTTTTCTTGTCTTGTTCAATATTGTCACCCTCTTCTACTACTCACGTGATTTCTTCCTTTTCAATCTCTCTCTCATCTCATCGAGCATAATTTGCTACCACTTGATCACTATCAATAAGCTGTCCCTTGATGATCCATCTTCCATTGAGTCAGTCAGTACAGGCAATCAGTGTCACCTCTGCTCATCATTGGGGCAAGAGGACTTGCACGTTTTCTGGAGTGGTTTGAAACGATTGTTTTACTGAATAGATATAACGAGTATAGGTACTTGAACTACCCTGTCTTTGATAAAACCACAACTGGTCTACAGTAGGATCCAATGCCATGATATTTCCAAAAATAGTTTTATAACGTCCTGGGTCATTACGATAGTGGTTACTATGACCAAAATAGACTGCATTTCCATTGCTTCCAATCCAATTAGTGCCATGATAGTACATAATTCAATTGCGAAGATAAGGGTCTATGTTCACTTCCTGGCCCTTCAGAAAACGCTCTTGATCAGCTTGTGATCAAAACTTAATAGGAGCCACCAGTCAGAGTGTGGGAACAACTATATATTGTGAGCTTGTATATCTATCACCTGGAAAGGGCAAAACATCCATCCAATAATCTATGCTAGTTGGTGCAGTTGCTAAACTATGTGGCTGAAACCACGTAGGGGGGGTTCGTACTAAGTTAGGGCTACGATCTATCGGTACTCACTTTTGACTAATAGGAGTGAGAGCTTGCACAGTAGCTCAAAAGGTAAGGATAAGGATAAATAGGTATATTTTTTTGATCATCATTTTATGAAAGGAAAAATAATTTATCTTCATTTTAATACAACTCATACAGTCATCACCAAAACATACAAATCAAATCGAATAGACCAACGCTGCATATAGTACAGGTCAAAATTAGCCTCATCATCAAAAGTCAGAGCATCACGACCATTAATCTGAGCATATCAGGTTATTCAAGGTTTCATACTCAACAATCTTCTTTGTCGTGACTTATATCTTTCTACTTCAAATCATTCATGTGGCCTTGGCCCAACCAAAGACATCTCACCAATCAGGACATTTCGAAGACTTGGCAACTCGTCCAGAGATGTTTTACGCAAAAATCTTCCTATTGGTGTTACTCTTGGATCATTTTCAATTTTTTGCAATTCTCCTTTACGAACGTTGGCGTCAGATTCCATGAGCTCTTTTTTGAGTTTCCATGCATCTTCTCATCCATATCAATCACCTACAGATAGATGAGTATACATGGTACGGAATTTGTTGATAACAAAAATCTCACCATTTCTTCCCACTCTTTTTTGTCTATACAAAACAGGTCCTTTTGAGGTAAGTGCAATCACTAATGAAACAACCAACAACAAAGGAGAGAGCAACAATCATCAAAAGAAAGATCCAAACACATCCACAACTCTTTTCACCAAACGCATCCATTCACTCAAGCGTGTCGGTGTATAACGGAAACCATTCATCCCTCAGAGTGTTGCTGGTGAATAAACTACATTTTCCAAAAAATGTTCGTCAGCAATATGATACATCGTATGGTTTGCCAACCTTATTTTGTCAAACTCACGCTGTAATTTTTGTTGTGAGTACTCTCCCAAAACAATAACGAAAGCATAGGAATCATAATCCATATCCCTCCATTCTGCTTCTTTACGGTATTCTATATCATAAAAGTGCTGTCGTTTTGCTTGTACATTCTGTAACTGTGCATCGTTTTGATACACACACAAAACACTAATCGGAGACTTCATTTCGATCGCTCTTAGCCACTCAGCATACCACCAATCTCATAAAGAAACAACTATCCCTGAAAGAATTGCAGTCCACAAAAGGATAAATCTAGATATTCAAGAGACAAAAAGAAATCCATGCCCAAAATATGCCACAAAAGTCATCGCTACAAGTCGAAAAAATCGTTGTTTGAGGTGCGCATTCCTATCACGTTCTAACGAAAATTGAAAACGATATGATCACACAAAAAAACCAATTCCAATATAGATAACAACAGAGAGAAGCGCAAAAATCAAAAGCTCTCACGTATCTATTGGTGGAATTCTAAGCTGTAGTCCTGGTATGAGGTCAGTAACAAGACGTATTTCATAGGTAAACCAAAAAATGAGCGCAATCAATGAACCATGCCACAATGGCCACAACACACGCAAATAAGTACCTTTCAAATGCCTATATCCCATAGCTTTTATACCAAATAATTGCTTCTAATAATCGTCAAATCCTCCATCTCCTCTAAAATTTTGAGTATCTGGAGAAACTGTCCTACCTTTGCCCATATAGTCTTGTATAACTTCACCTAATGTTTCTACCAAAAGCTCAAACTTATCTGCATCGGTCTCTCACTCATCAAAAAGGTTATTGAGATAGCGCTGTTTCTGTTCAATAATGGTGTTGGCATATTTGAGTGGAGATCAGACATTCTTGAATCAATAGGTTACGCCATGTTCCAAGGCAATTAGTATATTTCATTTTGAAAAAACCTTGTCCCAAATCGAATCCTGAGTGTGACTCACAGTCTCTATTCTTTCTCGCGCAAAATTATCTGTCTTGTATTCTAGTACTCACTCTCGCTTAAAAACAACTATCCCTGTTGGCGTCAGAATCATACAATCCAAGTAAAGATTTAAGAAATCTATCATTCACTTTACATAAAAAAAGAGTCCAGCTCATCAGAAAAACCAACTTACTCTTTGGTTCCCAGGAAAATATCTTTGAATCAGCGAATAGATCACATACAGGCATCACAAAAATAGCACCATTTTTATCAGTGGGAGCACATAGATGTTCCATGTATGACCGATAATATGGGTTATCTCCTGATAGTTAACATGCTTCTGAACAACTTGCTTTCTCAGCATAGAACAATTCTCAAATGAAGATCGTCTCACAAGGAGAACGAGAGTAAGATCTTTTGTATTGTTCTAAAGAGAATTGTCAAAAACAAAAATGGAGATGGCATTTCAGCCATCATCCATTTATTCAAACATATATACAAGGAAATATTATTTTCCTTTCTTTTTCATTTCTTCCATTCTTTTCAATTTCTCTTGGAATTTTTCAACTCTTCCTTTTGAAACCTTTTCGATAACCTTATCTGGATTGTATACTGGGTGAGACATAAATGATGTTTCAACCTTGATAGGACCAGGAACAGTAGCTCCACCTAATGTAAACTCATATCCATTAATATCTACCACCTTAACATCTTTGTAGTAAGTTGGGTGTTTCTTTGATTTGTCATTGATAGCAACAGCTGTAGCTTGTTGATCATCTGTTTTCTTCTTTTTGTCTTCTGCCATTTGTAGTATGTCTACATAAAAAAACTACACCTGCTCACGCAAGCGAATAGTTAAAATATCATTTTTTGACACAAATGCAACACTACTTATAGATTATCTAGTGAATGTTGAATGTGTTGGTTTGTCTTCTGAGAAGAGCTCATCTTCTGTAAACCATAATTTAATTTCTTGTCCTGCTTCATCTGCATCAGCTGATGCGTGTACCAGATTGAAAAAATAGATATCATCACTACTATCAACATACCCATATGAGAGGTGCGCATAGTCTCCTCTGATTGTCCCTGGAGCTGCTGCTTTTGGCTCAGTAGTACCAACCATTTTTCTTACATAATCAATCGCCTCTACTCACTCTATAACAAGCGCAACAAGTGGCATCTTTCTCATCATTTCACAGGCATTTTCCAAAATAGCATCTCACTTTCTTGTTCATAGCTTTCCGATTCCTTCGTAGTGATCTTTGAGAAAATCCATACTTGGTCTTACCATCTTCATTCCAATAATATGTAGCCCAGCTCTCTCAAATCTTGATACTATTTCTCAAATCAGTGAACGTCCTACGCTATCTGGTTTTAATACTACTAATGTTTGTTCAATGTGACTCATTGTTGTTGTTTGATACAAATATAAAAGTATATCGTCTGAAACAAAGTAACAATGGTTTTTTAGAAAGCAAATCCTTTTGTTCTTTTCTTGTTTTCTCCCACACCATTACTACAGTCACTATACACTAATCATACATTTAGATTCCCTCTATAATTATGTCTAGATATACTCCAGATTTCTCACAGATAGCAGATGGCAACACCTATTACGCATTGACCATGTTTCCTTACCCTTCTGGTGCAGGACTACACTGCGGGCATGCTTCAGTGTTTACAATCACTGATGTCCTAGCAAGATACCAACGCATGTTATGAAAAACAGTGTTTATGCCATTTGGTTTTGATGCTTTTGGGTTACCAACAGAAAACTATGCCATCAAACTAGAAAAACCTGCACGTGAAGTGACTGACATCAACAAGGAAATGTTTCTTAAACAAATCCATGCACTCAACATCAGTTTCGACTATGACAAGGTATTGGACACGAGCACACCTGAATACTACAAATGGACACAACGAATTTTCCAAAAACTATTTAAGGCCGGGTTAGTTTACCGTGACACGTTATGGGTGAATCGATGCCCTAGTTGTCAGACTGTGCTTGCCAATGACCAGGTTGTTGATGGGAAATGTGAACGTTGCAAATCAGAGATTCAACAACAACAAAAACCTCAATGGTTTATCAAAATAACAGACTACGCAGACAGATTAATCAAAGACTTGGATCTAGTTGACTGGCCACAAGAAACAAAAACTGCTCAAAAAAATCGAATAGGTCGTTCTGAATGAGCAGAGATTGATTTTGTCGTGCAAGACAGAAAAATAACTGTGTTTACCACAAGACCAGATACCATATATGGGGTCACTGCTCTTGTCCTAGCACCTGAAAACACCGACATAGACATCTTTCTGGATCAAGAACACCAAGAAATTGTTCAATCATATAGAAATGAGGCACTCGCAAAAACTGCAGTACAAAGACAACAAGACAGCAAAGAAAAATCTGGAGTAAACTCATGAGTCACTGCGATACATCCATTCACAGAAGAAGAAATACCTGTATGGTTTGCTGACTATGTCCTACCTGATTATGGTACTTGAGCTGTCATGATGGTACCTGCACATGACGAAAGAGATTTCGAATTTGCCCAAAAATTTGATGTGCCTATAGTGCAAGTGATAGAATGAGATGTTCTAG
The DNA here is from genome assembly GCA_020631605.1 of bacterium. Classification (GTDB taxonomy): domain Bacteria; phylum Patescibacteriota; class Gracilibacteria; order Absconditabacterales; family Absconditicoccaceae; genus JAHDGZ01. The sequence continues at coordinate 9,501 of JAHDGZ010000018.1, read as the reverse complement.
AAGGAAAAAAAGTAGTGACTTCTGGGATACTCACAAACTCAGGGACTTTTGATGGTCTTGGTGATAGTGAAGCAAAAGAAAAAATAATTAGTTACCTCGAGGCTACTGAAACCGGGCGTAGCAAAATATCATATAAATTACGTGACCGATCAGTCAGCAGACAGAGGTATCGATGAAGCCCTATCCCGGTCTATTACGAAATTCCAGAAGACAAAGTAGCGCTTTTTGAATACACAGATCCAGCCAGAAAACATAAAGAGTGAGAAGAAACGACTACTAGAGAAGTCATACAGCTTATCGTCAAAGACAAGGACAGCGATCTCTATTGTTTTGTAAAACAAAAGAAAACTGATGACACTAATGCATTCTTTGGTTGAATTGATGTTGGGGAAACTGCTGAACAAGCGTGTATCAGAGAAGCATATGAGGAAGCTGGTCTAGTAGATATAGAGATCAAAAAACAAATATTAGAATATCAGTGTAAATTCTATCATCCGACCAAAAACAGAAATCAATACAGCATGTGTACTTGTTATTATGCTGAAGCAGATAGAGCAACACAAGTTGCTATTAGTGATAGTGAGGCAGAAGAACATGATGTTGTGTGGTTGACTGCAGACGAGTTTAGAGAGCAAAGCAACAATGATACGAGCATCTATTGTCTTAATGTATTAACCAACAAAGAACAAGAAGAGCGACCATTGATAGCGAAATATAATGAGTTTAACCCACTGCCTGAGTCAGAAAAAACACCACAGCTTATACCTGAACAGGAATTACCGGTGGAGCTACCATTAGACTTAGAGGTCTATAAACCAAAAGGGAAAAGCCCTCTTGAAGATCACGCAACATTCCCACTTTACAAAAAAGATGGAAAAACATATCTACGTGAATGTGACACACTTGATACTTTTGTCTGCTCATCATTCTACTTTTTGCGCTTTCCATCAGTAGGAAATAACGAGGAACTCATTAGCCAAGAGTTAGCTAATAATCTCATGCCTATACCTCTCTACACATGAGGGAAAGAACACACCGTTGGTCATCTGCTATATTCTCGTTTCATTCATAAATTTCTCTATGACGAAGGAATTCTTTCTACTCCAGAACCATTTACCAAACTTGTTCATCAAGGAATGGTACTTGGTGCAGATGGTCGTAAGATGGGGAAAAGGTATGGCAATGGTGTAGATCCATTGGATGTCATTGAAAGATATGGGGTGGATGCGCTCAGAACATACATGATGTTTATGTGACCGGTAGAGCAAGATAAGGCATGGAATGATTGAGCTCTCAATGGAGTCAAAAAATTCCTGGATAGAGTAGAAAAAATAAAGGATCTTGAGTGGTACGGGAATAACAACCAGTCAGTTGAATCCGCTTTACATCAAGCGATACAATGAATCACCTATGATATGGAAAACATGAAGCTAAACACAGGAGTGAGTAAACTAATGGTTCTTACCAATAGTATCTATGAGCATAAAGCATGTACACAGAAACAATTAGAAACACTTACGCTTCTTATTGCGCCATATGCAACAGAGTTAGCAGATAGACTATGGAAGTTCTTATGAAAAGAAGATGATGTACATTTCCATTTGTGGCCAGTAGCAGATCTCTCCAAAATCCATACACAAAAAATCAATCTTCCTATTCAGATCAATGGTAAAGTAAGAGGAACCATAGATATAGACGCAGGTCTTTCTCAAGACGCCGTAGTTGCTTTAGCTCAAGATGTTGATAACATCAAAAAATACATTATGAATAATGAGATCAAAAAAGTAATTTGGATCCAAGACAAGATCCTCAACATCATCATCTAACTTTAATAATAGTAGCAAAAACATGAAAAAACAACTGATATGATGAGCAATACTTATATGTATATTAGCTGGTTGCTCTACTGGTAACACCTCTAATGAAATCATGATGGAAGAGCAGCAAGACATAATCAGAACAATAGAGCAACAGCAAGAAAAAGCCAAAGAAGCAAAAATAACCTATCCTACTCCTAATACAAAATCACTATATATTAGTCACCAGTGATCACTTTCTGATGTTTCATGATGATCAGCAGAAGGTGATGCATCATTTGGCTGGAACGATGAAACATTTCTGTTAGATGTTGTCATGACATCGCTACCAGAGCTAGAAAAAAACTTCTTCTATGAATGATGGTTAGTAAGGAAAGAGCCATTTAAGTTTATTTCTACTGGCCCACTAACAGATGAGTGATCGTGATTCTGGAGTAACAGTCGAACGACTGGAACTGACTATAGTGAGTTTGCCAGATATGTTCTCACGCTTGAGCCAGATGACGGAGATCCTGCACCAGCCAAACACATTCTTGAATGAGACCTGAATGAAATTGAATAATATTTACTTCTAATATACTACCATGTGACGAATAGTGTGGGTGATCATTGGGTATTTTGTATACCGAATGGTCAAAGAAAACAAACGCATTTCTACGTGAGCACCACGTTCATCAAGAAAAAACGTTATTGAAATGTGAGATTCGCTTTGATCTTTTTTAGATTCATTTTCTTGATTTAATATGAAAAAGTTGTTTTGAAATATTGGTAAAGTTGCGCTTTGATTGTTAATTTTGCTCATTGTTACCTCATGATTTAAGGTGGTTTCTCCAGGAGAAAGATGAGTAAAAGTAACACTTGGAAAAGTTTCAGTCAATGAACTAGGAGAATGACTGCATTGGAAAATACCACTTATCCAAACTATCAAGTGAATTTCTGTTAAGGTACAAAAACTAGAAACCGTATCAACTAGCGCATCCAAGGATCTACAGTCGGTTCAAACTGACATTGCTCTCAACTATAATCTCAAACCAGGAAACGTAGTTTGACTGTATCAAAACATTGGTGATGAAGACATAATTGAATCTAGAATCATACAACCAGCAATACAAGAAAGCGTTAAAGCTGCCACTGCACAATTTACAGCAGAACAACTCATCTCAAAGAGACCTGAAGTAAACACTGCTATCTTCGCTGGTTTAGTGAAGAAGTTAGATGAACTAGGAATCAATGTCGTAGCAGTCAATATAGTAGATTTCAAATTTTCACAAGCATTTGATTTAGCTATTGAAGAAAAAGTAAAAGCGGAACAAGAGGCATTTACTGAACAAAACAGACTAGAAAAGATAAAATTTCAAGCCCAACAAAAAGTAGAAACGGCAAAAGGAGAAGCGGAAAGTGTCTTACTAAAAGCAAAAGCTGAAGCTGAAGCTAACATTATTATAGCAGAATCACTCACAGACTCATTGGTGAAATACAAAGGAATCGAACAACGAGATGGAGTGTTGCCTACAGTAACATCTGATGCAGGCCTGCTCTTGCAGGGTGAATTCTAATTTAGTTATATAAAAAATACTACATATGCTTACATTTCTCATTGGCCTAGCAGCCTATGTTGCCTTAGATTATGTCTGGATAAATTTTTTGGGGAAAGAAATCATTCATCAAGAAGTTGGGCACCTACTGACCAAGTATCCTGACTTGCTAGCCGGAGCAATAACATGGAGTGCGCTAACGCTCGGGCTCTATGTCTTTGCTCTTCAGCCAGCTACATGATGGTTATTAGCACTAGTGTATGGTTGACTATTTGGATTAGTTAACTACACTATCTACGAAGGAACAAACAAGGCTCTTATACAATGATGGACATGGAGAATGGCTATTTTTGATATTGCCTGGTGATGTATTGCTTGTGGTGTAGTAAACCTACTCATGTATCTTGTTCACTAAAAAATTTATTTACTGTAATCTGGCTTAAAAATGCTTCTTAAAAAATATCTCTTTTTTTTCTTATGTCTTTTTTTTCTACCTACTGCTGTGGGTGCATATCATCAAATGAGCGATGCACACAAGGTTTTTGTGGATGATGTACACCAAATCATTGAACAAAAAATAGAACAAAATGTATATAGTCGTGATATGGCAAGCGATGTCATTAGCTCCTTAATTCACAAGTACAAAAAAAATCACACCTATGCTACTATCTTTCAAGCATTGCTGGATAAACTTAACCCACTCCTAGAGGTCCCAACTGAAACCACAAACAACTCAACTGCTCATCGTCCTAGCAACGCAAAAACAAGCGATTACTCAAGTTTTCCACAAGCTCAAAATCAGACAATCACTAATGCAGTTCCTGCACCAAGCAAGCCAAGAGCCAATAATGTTAGTTGGATTTTTTGGAACAATGATAACAATAATGATTACATAAACCTTTATCAGTCTTCTTTGTCAATTGCTGGTGAGGTACCTGCAGAAATTACTGCAATTGAGGTTATTTGGGATGGAGATATGGATTCGTATTTTCTTAAAACCTATATACCATGATCAAAAAAATTCACATACAACATCGATGAAAGATTTGAAAATATTCGTGAAGGTGAGAATAAGTATCTCATTCGTGCATTTGCTAGCAACAATCAAATATTCGAACGTATTATGTATCTCACCTACTATCCTGCAGACAACAAAAACATATCGGCTGTAGAGCTTAGTCAAGGCAACTATGATGCATTACCATATAGTGATCTGTGTAAATCACCATACAAAGTCAATATTGCTCAGAATGAATTTCGTATTCACTCTACTCCCAACCTCCAAAGACTACAAACCTATGACTTACAAGATTTCACTATAGAAGTGACTAGTCTTGAGCAATACTCAAACACATTACGCATTAGAAAAAACGGAACACAAACCAACGCAGTTGCTATCTCTGTCTGATGCGCAGATTTTTCGTGACTCACTGTTAAGCGTTTAGACGCCGATCTTCGACTACTACAGACATCTGGTTGACATGAAGGAGAACCGATGGAATATCTCTATATACCATCACAAAAAAAGATAATAGACGTTTTTGAAGATATAATTAAAAAGGACACAAGCGTCGCACCATATATCTTTTACTCTCTTGAGTTAGAAGGAGATGAAATTATCTTACGTGAGTATCCATATTGTTGTGATACGGTGGAAAATCCAGGTGGATACGAAAAAATCATAATTAATAAACAATCACTCACCATTACTTCCAGAAAATCTCTCTACTCACGGTTACAAGCGCCAAACTGACTGACTAGCTCTACTACTATTCTTAGTCCACAAGGAACATACTATTGGACAGACAACAATGATAACAACATTTTCAGTTTCACAACGCAAGTAGTTGACGCTAACGGAAATCCATCGCAAAGAGGAAACCATCAAACTCTTGTTTTCTATCACGATGGAGAGTCATATACCGTACTGGATGTAGACACCTTCTCTAGCAACAGTAGCTACATAAATCAGGCCACTATGACATATCTTCAAATGAGGGAATCATACCACCAATTCACCATCCTCGCTGAAACTTACACTGATGCACAAGGCAAAAAGTACATCAAATTTCTAGAGTTTATGAAATAGCATTAAACAAGAGTAGATCAATTAGGATCAAATGTTATTGATTTAGTGCGACCTCATAAAAAAAGGGAAACTGTTAGCTCTCATTGATAGTTCTTAACCATTCAGTCAACAATATTTTCGTCTGGAATACAACACTCAATTAGAGGACTAGATTCATCTACATCTGTACAATTTTCACGTTGTCTGTTTCCATGAATTTGTCGGAATACTTTCTGATCCTCATCATGAGGTAGGCTCAAGGTTACTTTCATTAGTAATGGTTAGATAAATATCTTACTAATTTCATACGTATCTCTTTGAAAAGAAGCGAATCTATCATACATTTTTTCTATTTAAATAGTAGAAAAAATCAATGATCAAAAGAACACTATTCTTCCTCATTTTTCTAACACTTGCTGGTTGCTCAAAAACACCTCATCCTTGGCTAGATCAGACAAGTAAAAATATTTTTTGAGGCACAACACTCTCATGGGAAGGTGGAAACCAAAACATGTCCACAACGGGCAACTTCATAATCAACAAAAACAGCTATCCTTATGAGTATAGTTTCGATTTCACTCTTCGTGATGTGCAAGTAGAGGAAACTATTAGTATTCACTGCTGAGGTCATTTCACAACATCTGGTAGCACTGTATCCTATTATATCTCATGATGTAAGTCGACTACAAACTCTATCGATAACTATATGCAAAAAATCTTAGAAAACATTAGTTCACAAAAAGAGAGGTTGCGTACAAGAGAGCTTCCTCTGTTTTTGAAAAAAAGAATCGGAAATATGATCAACGGTGTGAATTTATGTGAAAAGAGCAACAAAAGCGTCTTCTCTGGAACACTTCTTGGAGGGAAAAAAAGATCATTCACTTTTTTATGTCATGAGGCAAGTCAATTTGAGATTTTTAGGCAAAAGTGACTTGATACATCGCAGTGACTTAGTATATATTGAGAACTTAATTCTCCTTACCAGTGGAAAGGAGATGCAACTATCTCTCCACCAGCTTGAGACGTATTTCGTTTAGACGACAACATCCAATTATATTGGGTGCTACAACTATAGTACAAACACGCTGCTGTTTAATGAAAAACAACTAATGACAAATAGTTTCAATAACAAAAATCTTCACCACGTCTCAAACTATCGTTCACGAAAAGATATGTTTAGTTTTGACAAATCACCAAAAAATATTGGTCGTCTGTTGATAACTTTCTTGGCAATTATTTTAGTGGTTATTTCATTAGCATGGTGATATAGACAGGTATCACAACAAATACAAAATGCATCAATGGGGACCTTGGGAATTGTTAATAAGGCCATTGGTGAACAAATGACACAAGATGAAAATGGAAATATTAATGTGCTCCTTTTGTGATTCTGAGGACTAGAACACAAGGGTTGATTCCTAACAGATTCAATGATGGTAGCATCATTCAATCCAAACAACAAAGCAGTTACTATGATTTCAGTTCCAAGAGATCTCTTTGTCAACAAAGACAATCTCTACAAAGGAAAAATAAACTCACTACTAGCCATCAGACTTAATGAGATATCCGACTATGATCCTGCTGTCTTCAAAGATGATTTCCAGGAAGCAGAAGAGTTTCTCAGAGAAGAGGTAGAAGAGATTACCGGTCTCACTATTCCCTATTATGTTGGAGTAAGTTTTCAATGATTTGAGAAGTTTATTGATGAACTATGATGAGTAACTATCAATGTACCACAAACATTAGATGATCCACTTTTCCCAGATGATGATACCAAGTGATATGAACCATTCCTTGTAAAGAATGGATTGCAGGTTTTCGACGGAGAAACAGCTCTCAAATATGCAAGATCAAGACAAACCACTTCAGATTTTTCACGTAGCTATAGACAGCAGCAAATTCTTTCTGCCTTAATAGAACAAATCAAAGCAGCGCTCAGCTGGAACAAAATAGCTAAGATGGAAAGTCTCTACAAAACATACAAACAAGCCGTGTACACAAACATTACATTGCAAAATGCTCTAGCGATGAGTGAGTATCGTGAAAGTGTAGAATCATTCTACTCATATGTGCTATCCTATGAATGCGCAGAAACATATGAATTGATGCAGCCAGGGTGTGTTTTATACACTCCCGACAGAGAAACTTTTGGATGAGAATATGTGCTTGTTCCATTTGGTGCTAGCGCCAAAAATGTTTCTTATTATAAGCGGGTACATGACTTCATCTATTTTGTAGTAAATAATCAATGATTTCTTAACGAATGAGCGAACATAAGAATTGAAAACGCTATTGACAAAACTTTCGCAGCACAACAAAAAAACTACAGAACGGGAAGAGCAAACACACTAGCTAGAAAGCTCACACAGTATGGCTTTGATGTATATGAGATAGCAAATGCCGAAGAAAACAGAGAGGAAACAGTAGTTCACACATTCAATGATACCTTTGATGAAACACTGAAAATGTTACAATTCTTTATAGACTTTGAACATATACATCACAACGAGTCATTTAGTGGCGATCTCCAGGTAGACATAGATATTCAACTATGAAATGATTTCATCATTCAGTTGAACGAAAAAACACACAAACGCATGCACCGATAAATCATCTCGTTTTGTTTCATCATTTTTTTCCCATGATATCAACTGAAGCAAAAAAAAAGACAATAGACTTCCTCCAATCATTAATTGGGGAACCAACGCTTAGTAATCATGAAGTTCTTCTACAAGCATTTGTACACAAATCATTTGCTATGGATTTTGTTGAGGAAATAAAACACAATGAAAGACTAGAGTTTCTATGAGATGCAGTGTTGGACACCATTATTGCCAAAGAGTTGTTTAATGATTTTCCTCAATACACCGAATCAAAACTAACACTCTACAAGATATCTCTTGTGAGGGAAGAAACACTGTCTCTAGTCGCTACTGATATTGGTATCGATAAATATGTATTCATCTCCAAGGGAGAAGAAAAATCTGAATGAAGAAAAAAAGATGCTATTCTTTCTGATACATTAGAGGCTATTATTGGTTATCTATTTATCGAGTGAGGCTATGATCTCGCATCTACATTTGTTCTCAAACACATCTATAGCTACATAAACAAAATACAGGATCTTCTTCCAGTCAAAAGCTATAAAGCTCGTGTACAAGAATTTACTCAACAGCAACACAAAGCACTACCTATTTATCAACAATCAGAACACACGGTAGAAAAAACTGGGAATGTGTTAGAATACAAATCAGAACTTATCATTAACGCAAGAAAGGTTGCCGAAGGAATAGCTCCAAGCAAAAAGAAAGCACAAGAACTTGCAGCAAAAGCATTTCGAGAGAACAAAACAAAGGGAAAGTAATTGTAAAAAAAATCTTTATGGGTCTATAGTAAAACATGATATCATCTCGTTTTTTAAAAATAGTGACTTTCTTTTTCATACTAATAGCGATGTCCGCCTGTAGTAATAACGAAACAGCTAAGTCCAAAAGTTGATTTGATGCCCTACCAACTATTACTCGCGAATGACCAAGACCAACAACGTCTGACGCTCCACCCAACACAAACATAGCGCATCAACAAAAAAATCAAAACTCACCCATCGAACTACAAGAAAAGGTATGGGAATTTCTCAGCAATCTCCCAGGCATGACAACCAACAACAGCACAGTCTCTGTCAATGGAGCAAGAGCCGTCTTTACACCTGATACACTTGCAGCAACCACTGGTCCAGGATCAAAAGAATGGATTCACCTTCACCCAAGTTATGATGGAAGTATGCATATCTCCTTACCCAATACTGATCGAACGAAACAGATTAATGATCTTGGTCGATGAGAACCACATCCGAGAAACAACAAAACACTTATGTTATATGGTCCAAGAGATGACCAAGAACTAGAGGTAATTAAACAGATCATTACAGCGGTATATAGCCTTCATGAGCTCTCTTAATTTTTTAGTAAAAGAAAAGACTCACCACCATAGGCAGCAAGTTTTTCAATAAGTGTGTAGGATTCGAACCTACTTGTGTCTATACCGACACACGAGCTGACACCATATGGTGTCATTCAGCTCA
>JAHDGZ010000046.1 GCA_020631605.1 bacterium | reverse complement strand
ATGTCTTTGAAAAAGTAACAGCTGAAGATGTCGGAGATTCAGTACAGATAGCTCAATGATATGTAAGCGAAGATGATGAAAAAAAGAGTAGTATCGTGATAACTACACTCAATAGGTCTTTCTTAGATAGTGATACTCTTAGAGATGCAAGTCTCGCCAGTAGTCAGAGGCTGATCTGATTTGATCTCTTAGACACAGACAAGAAGTGAATAGAGTGTGGAGAATCAGAACAGAGTGTCTCTACGTCAAGATTTTCATTTTTACGTTCTCCTTTATCTGAAGAGACATATTACTCTGCACAAGTATATCTTACAAATTGACCAAAGTCAGTCATAATCTCATTTGTTTCAAGAGACAAGAACTCTGCCAAGAGCTTCTTGGACGAAACCAAATCTCTCACATGTAGTTAATGTCATATGAGTGGCAAAAATTCGCAAAAAAAGCTCAAATAGATACTATAGCATAAGTTTACATCTCTTCAACGTACACACATGAAAGATCTAATGGATATGACACCTCCACGTAGCTCAGGTTCACAAATGATCCTCAAAACACTCATGGGGGCCATCATTGGTTTGGCCTTATCTTTTTTGATCTTCATTATCTTGAAGTTTATTGGTGATGCCTTTATCACCCAAACAAATAGTACACAAGTGATTACAAATCCGCTTTTCCCTCTAGTTCTCTTGATCATCTCATTCGTGGTGATATTTGTAGGTAATGGTATCAAGGCAAGCTTGTCCAACGTGTTCCGACCAGAGAGATACTATGACATGTGAGCAATCTTACGTGCAGTGTTTTTGACCAACATGCTACTCTTTGTTTTTGCTGCACCATTATATCTCATTTTTGCATGAGAAGTTGATATTTTATTTTGGGTGTTGGCCTATCATATTATATTTGCTACTTTTGTAACTAATATTCAGATTGAGACTATTAGCAACCCACACTATTCTCTATCACATGTATTGTGAGCAACCTTATGATTCGCATTGGCTATGGTGATTATGGCCTTGGTAGTAAAAACTACCTATCTTTCTGATTTCCAAGACAAGCTCTCAGCATATTTATTATTCCCACCAGTATTGTGATTTGCTTGTATCCCTTTTGCACAAACTATTTGGGAAATGATATATCGAAGATGGTATGAGTGATGAAGTGATTTTTTCTTCACCCCATCTCCAAGTGATACGCTCACAGATACTGAAGATGGAGAGTGAGATTTTGTTATAGAAGAATTTTAATAAAAGAGTCTGATTGACGATAAGCAATATCTGGTTGGCTTATAATTTATATTTACTGAATACATGAGATTGTATCATATAGGTGCGTTGATAAAAATAGCACTATGACTTATCATATGAGTGGTTCTTTATTTTACTATCAACGTATATGAAGATCCAGCGATAGCTATATGATTGTGATTGGTTGCAGTGTTGTTAGTATCACGAGGGTTGAGTTTCTATTTGTTCTGGTGATTGCATCAGCTTTTTAGTGATCATGATGGTGAAAAAATACTCTCCGATAGTTACAAGATGTCTTTGCTGTTTTGATTGTTCTGTCTGATAAACGTGAGTTTACTCATGATGCATATTTGGACTAATTTGTTGTGAGCAATTCTCTTGATAGGTTTTGTATTGCTACATATACTGCTCTTTACACAAAAGCAGGAGAAACGTTACGATCGATAACTACTTATCTATTTCACTATTCAACCATGAAAGAAATCATTGAAGAGCAAATACAAACAGTCTTTGATCCAGAGTTCCCATTGATAGACATTCGAACTATGGGACTCATTTATGATGTTAAGGCAAACGAAGAAACCCAGCAGGTAGATATCACAATGACATATACGACTCCGGCGTGTCCATCATGAGATCAGATGCAAGAAATGATGCATACAGCTATCTATGATAAGTATCCTGAGGCATTAATTAATATTGAAGTTGTCTTTGAACCAATGCGAACCATCGACATGATGAAAGACGAAGATCTCAAGAGAATGTTTGAGTAAATAAGATTATCTAGACACATCTGCGTCATAAGAGTAATCGAGTTGGAGTATAGACTAAGAGAAATTTGTATTTGGCTTCTCCGAACAGTATAATACAGGTGCTATATTACCCTTTGTACAAATATCTATGTATAAAAAATTCCTTTGATTAATCTGCGCTATGGGGTGTTTGTTCCTCTATACACCTATATATGCACAAACAGTCCCAGATTTACCTGTGACTGAATTGCCGTTTGAGACCCCTAGCACGGACAAAAATCCAATAAGAGAGTGAATCGATGCGGTAATGGATAATTTGCAATGAGAATTTCTTGTAGAAGCAGACTCGACGTTCGAGACATCATTTCAAAGAGTCTTGGCTCAAGTGAATGTAATCATCAATTATCTTTTATGATTGTTGGGTATTATTGCCTTAATCTATATGATTTATCATGGGTTCAAAATGTTGTTTGCGATCAATGATGATAATGCTTTCTCAAAAGGTCGAGAATGAGTTAAAACTGCTGCAGTAGCGTTGATTTGAATCTGACTTAGTCGGGTTATCGTAAGGTTCATCTTTTACATACTTAACCTTATAGGATAATGAAAAAACGAATTATCGGATTGTTTTTTTCGTTCATGAGTATTGCAATTATTCCTCTGGTAAGTGTCTATGCATTAGATGAGGAACCATATTATGACTTCTTGGAAGAAGGAACTCCAGATGCACAGGATCCATGAGACATTATTAGAGGGGAACAGTCTGTCTTAAGAGAGCTACTTGATCTCTTCTGACTATGAACCTATGCAGATAGTTGAAATTCAGTATTTGGATATATTACATATATTATCAATATTTTTCTGTGACTGGCAGCCTTCATTGCGTTGTTGTGGTTGATTTATGGTTTCTATAGGTTGTTTTTTGTGAAATATGAAGATTGAATCAACAAAGCCAGAGATATTATCAAAGGAGCATTTATTGCTTTAGCGGTGATTTGACTCAGTCGGGTGATTACAAGGTTTATTTTCCGAGTGGTTAGTTTATTTATTGGCTAGTTTGTAGAGCTTGATTAACAATAACAGATCTGATATCTCCATCTTTTTCAAACACAAGACTCATTCGAGTCTCATCGATGTAGTGTTCGGTTCGTTTGGGTCGCTCTATAAGTACATATTCATGATCCATGATTGCATCAAGGAGTCATTTTTCTATAAGTTCATTTTCTTGTTCGAGTCTATACATATCTATATGTACAACAGTCTGGTCGTAGATGTTGAGATAGGCGTACGTAGGACTACTAACTTGCGTGTGATCTAGTCAAAGTCATTGCACAAAGCCACGAACAAAAGTCGTTTTTCCAGCTGCCAATTCGCCATTGAGTAGTATGTTTTTATGTTTCTGAGCTAGATCTTTACCGAAGATTTCCATTGCTTCTGGGCTATTGATTATCATGTCTGTGGTAGAACTAAAGTAGCATATCAGGAAGTTCTCTTTCATCTCGTTGTTACATACCTACACTATCTAACGTTTAATCAATTACAACAAATGAAAAGACTAGTGATTTTGGATGGTTCAGGATATTTGTTCAGGGCATATTATGGTTTGCCAGTACTTACCAATGAGGAATGATATCAGACTCATGCAGTATATGGAGTAGTCAAAATGCTGATGAAGTTGTGGGCATCAAAGCCAGACTATTTTGTCATAGCACGAGATGCTCCACAAAAAACACATAGACATGAAGCTTATGCTGAATATAAAGCAAATAGGCCATCAGCTCCACAAGAACTTAAACGGCAGATAGGCCAGACAAAAGAGTTAATTGCACAATTGGGGATACACACAGAGGAGATCCCTGGATATGAGGCTGATGACATCATTGCAACTATTGCAAAGAAATTTGGAGATGAAAAAGATCTGATGGTTGAAATAGAAAGCAGTGATAAGGACTTGAAACAATTAATTACGGATAATATAATTTGTATAGATTCATTAAGGGACTATAGAACAGATGCAGCATCATTTGTTGCTGAGCATGGTTTTCCACCGACGTCAATGTTAGATTACTTGTCATTAGTTGGGGATGCTAGCGACAATGTTCCTGGCGTGTCATGAATAGGAAAAGTAGGAGCACAAAAGCTTATAGCAGAATATACTACCTTAGAAAATATATATGACAATATAGATGATATTAGTGGATGAACTCAGCAGAAGTTGATCGATGGAAAAGAAAGTGCTTTTCACTCAAAGATGCTTATCCAACTTATGGATGTTCCAGACATGGAAGGAAAGGTGCTGAAAGATTACATGCTTGATCTGGATTTTGATCGTTTTCGCACAGTGATGATAGATCAACGATGATTCACTTCCGCACGTAAAGCAATAGATGAGCTTCGTCTCCAACGAGTCATGCCAGAACAAACAAGTTTATTTGGATAG
>JAHDGZ010000017.1 GCA_020631605.1 bacterium | reverse complement strand
ACAACCATATGTCACACTATAGCATCCAATGATGTATCTACAACCACGATATCTTCTTCTATAAGTCCTGCATCAACCATACTATCTCCTTTTACTTTCAACAGCACAGTTGATCAAGCATGTTTAACAACAAGTGAATCAACATCGACCAAGTCTGCCTTTGGCTGATGAACGTCTATAGGCATTCCAGCTGCTACTGACTCAAACAATGGTAATGCTGATAGTCTTTGCGTAGGATAGTAACCATCATGCTTTTTTTCAAGAAACTCCAAATCCACCATCTGTTGGAAAAAACGGTGCACTACGCTCTTAGATCATACTCACAAAACTTCCATACACATAGCAAAAGTAGGAATAGTGCGAAATTTGAGATAAAATGCCCTAAAGCGCTCAAAATAGAGATAGAATGAGGATTGTTTTCACATATTTGACAAACAACAATAAAAGAACATTAGTTCTTATATGCATCAAGTCTTGCATTGCAAGATTTTTTTTATATAATAGGAAATATCCTATTTAGTGATAAGTGGATAAAGAATGTTCAAAAAAATCATCATCTTTCTTTTGCTTTTGTCTTATAGCGCTTTTTCACAATTTATTGTGAAGGCATATGTGACTACAGTCCAACCGATGGATCAGGATTTTTGTATTACTAAATCACTAGAAAAACACGAAGATAAGTATAATTGCCGAAAAACAAAAAATAGCTTAATTAGTACAGCTGAAATCAATCCCATAACAACAGTAGTCGCACTACCAGATTACTTTGTACAACATATAGAAAAATTTGATATCTTAAATGAGTTAGATGAAAAAAGATCTAACTACTTACCTCATGCACCCCCTGATGTATCTGCACTCACAAATTATATGAATCATTTCCTCTTAGGTTCTATAATTCTCATGATCTAGAAATTTAGAGATGAACACTTAGATCATCTTTACTATTTTTCTGAACAACAAAAAATGAGCCTACTTATACTATCATTTGTGGCATGACTACTAACCATTTTGGCGCCTTGTGTGCTACCACTTCTTCCTGTTATTATAGGATGAGCCATTAAAGATGGGAAAAAATCACGCCCAGGGATAATCATACTATCGTTTGCTATATCAGTACTTGTATTCACCCTAGTCATTAAGTTCTTAGTAGACCAATTAGGTATATATCCTGACACATTATCAACTATATCAGCTGTGATATTAGTGCTTTTTGGACTAACATTACTCTTTCCAACATTGCGATGGAAAATAATGCACTTTACCTGATTAGAAAGAAAAACTAGTCAAACTAGTCACAAATTCTCTTCATGAAATGGAATCAAAGATGATATAATTTTATGAGCGGTACTATGACCACTATTCAACACCTGTTCACCTACATTTATTGTATTGGTTAGTAATATACTGCCAGTAGATTTTGGAACAGGTTTATTAAACATACTTGCATATATCACTGGTTTAGTGCTAGTTTTAGGAATAGTAGCATTCTGATGAAGAGCTGCAGTATCCAAAATGAAACGAGCTGCCAAGCCTGATAGCTCAATCAAGAAAGTTATCGCTGTCTTACTCATAGTAGTATGAGGTGTAATTCTTTTATGATGGCACAAAACATTAGAAGCAGCCATGATTGAAAAATGACGATTTATAGATACTACTGCTCGAGAAATTGAACAGATCGATGAGATCGAAACAGAATAAAAACTTCACTTTTTTATACGTGTAACAATTATTATGAAAAAAATACTTATAGTTGCCGGATTGGCAATGACATCTCTTACGCTAGCTGCGTGTAGCAAACCTACAACTAATGACTCTACTGCCCAAGCTCCATCTGAGAAGCTAGTTGCTTCTAGCAACTACATAAATTACTCTGCTCAAAACGTTGCTGATGCACAAAAAAATGGAAAAGACGTTGCTCTTTTCTTCCACTCTAAAACATGTGGTTCTTGTGCTAAACTAGATCAAAGTATTTCTGCTAACAGCAAAAATATCCCTAGCGATCTTGCTATCTTCAAGGTAGATCGAGACGAAAACCAAGCTCTTGCTAAACAGTACAAAGTAGACAAATATCACACAGTAAGATTTATGGACAGTGGAGAAAACGTAAAAGGACTTTTCTCTCTTGATGATATCCTAGATGAGCGTTCACAACCTACTGCTCAAGCTCCTGCTGAGAAACTAGTTGCCTCTAGTAACTACATGGACTACTCTGTTCAAAACGTTGCTGATGCACAAAAAAATGGAAAAGACGTTGCTCTTTTCTTCCACTCTAAAACATGTGGTTCTTGTGCTACTCTAGACAAAGATATTTCTGCTAACAGCAAAAAAATCCCTAGCGATCTTGCTATCTTCAAAGTAGATCGAGACGAAAACCAAGCTCTTGCTAAACAAAATAAAGTTGGAAAATATCATACAGTAAGCTTCATGAGAGATGGACAAAACGTTTCAGGACTCTTCACACTTGAAGATGTTGTAGAGCGACACACAAATCCTCCAGTAAAACCTGCTGCTGCACAACCTACTGCTCAAGCACCTACAGAAAAGTTAGTTGCTAGTACAGTAAAGCCATATGATATGTATTCAAAACAAAAGGCTGCAGATGCCAGTAACGATGGAAAAAAAGTGGTATTAAACTTCAAGGCATCATGGTGTCCAACATGTAAGGCAGCCACAGCAAACATCCAAAACAACATATCAAAGCTGCCTTCTGATGTCGTTGTGCTTGAAGCAGATTATGATACTTACTCTGATCTGAAGAAACTCTATGGAGTAAAAAGACAAACTACGTTTGTATACCTAGACAAAAACGGTAATCACTTAAAAACAGTTGAAAATATTCGTAGCATGGATGACTTAGTAAGAAATCTATAGCAACAAAAACATTTTACATTTAGTATCTAAAAACAACGACTAGCATGTGAAAAATCATCATTGTTGCCCTGGTCATCTTATGAGGATATTTTGTCTTGTCTAACAATCAAAAGGCATTTGATAATATGCAACCAGGAAAAGACTCTGTACCACCTATTTACAGTGGGTGATCATATAAAGAATATGATAGTGATGAAAAAATATGATCATGAGATATGGTTCTATTTTTCCATGCAGATTGGTGTCCTAGCTGTGTTGCATTTGAGAAAAAAGTACTCGCAACGGGAATACCCGAGGGGATACATATCCGTAAGGTAGATTATGACAAGAGTGATGAATTGAAAAAGAAATACACTGTTACAACTCAAACTACTTTTGTGCTCGTGGACAATGAACACGAACTCATCAAAAGACGAATAGGTGGGAATAGCATTCAAGACATAGTAGAGCAAATAAACTCCAAGGAGCAAAAACCACAATGGAAGACTCCTGGAAAAAGATCTCAAAATACAATCTATCTCGCTTGATGATGTTTTCGATGTCTAGAAGGGCCAATCGAATCACTGAACTGAGTAGACAGTGTAATTTCTGGCTACAGTTGAGGAGAAAAGGAAGATGCAAAGTATGATCGTGTAGTAAGCTGAGATACAGGCCACAGAGAAAGTGTTAAAGTTACGTATGATACAAACAGTATTAATCTAGAAGAAATCATTGGAACATATTTTCGTCAGATTGACCCAACAGATGATGCAGGACAATTTGCTGATAGATGATTCCAATACTCTCCTGCAATCTTCTACTCAAACAAAACAGAAAAAGATACTATCGAACAATATATCCAAACCATTGAACAAAGTGGAAAGTTTGATGAACCTATCGTAGTTGCTGTTGAGCAATTTGCATGATTCTATCCTGCAGAAGAGTATCACCAGGATTTCTATAAAAAAAACAAAGAATACTATCAAAAATATAAAAAATGATCATGAAGGGCTGGGTATATCGAAGAAACATGGTGAAAGGAAAAAGAATTAACAGATCTTCAAAAAGATGTACTCTTCAATGAGTGAACAGAAAAACCTTTTGATAACGCATACTGGGATCACAAAGAAAAGGGCATCTACGTTGACGTAGTAGATGGCACCCCTCTTTTCTCTTCCCAAGATAAATATGACTCCGGTACTGGTCGACCCGCTTTTACCAAGCCCATTGATAGTGATGCCATACAAGAAAAACAAGACACCAAATATGGCATGGTAAGAACAGAGGTAGAAGATGAGGATGGAAATCATTTGTGACATGTCTTTAATGATGGACCACAAGAAACTGGTTGAGAAAGATATTGTATCAACTCTGCTGCGCTTGAGTTTATTCCATTTGATCAACTAGAAGAACTAGGTTATGGAGATTATGTAAAAACATTTGAATAAATAGAAATTAAGAAATTTTGATTATCAAAAAAGTGGTGAAGGAAACTTCAACCACTTTTTTTTCGTCTTTTTAAATAATAGTAAACAATTCCGATTGAGTATCCTGTTAGGTGAGCTAATCTTCCATTAACATTATATTGTCCAATGATCGAGTTATGTAAATTATTTAACTCAAAACATAACACAAAAATTAAAGCAAAAAAAGTTAGACAAGCAACAATCTTCTTTAGCAAACTTTCATCTCGTAAGAAAAAATAGAAGTAGTGTAGCAATGAATAGGATCCTACCATGAAAACTATAGCACTTAGTCCCAGATTTGTTGAGTACGATTCATAAAAAAAAGTATCAGTCAACCAGGCAACGAGTGAGCACAAAAGAGCGCAAAGTGAAACTAAACAGACATATTCATTACGAGAGGTGATTTTTTCAAATAGTCTTCCAAAGAAAGAAAAGCAAAGTAAATTTGACACTAAATGAAGAAGGTTTACATGCATGAAAATATGTAAGAAAATTCCACTTTGAAAAGGATAGGCAGTACTATATGCATAGACGCCATTATACATAAACGAATCATCCATATGTGAAAGTCTAAGCTCACTAAACAGAAATGCAATTATGCATGCCTTGATAATAAACAAGGAAATCGGGTTTTCTTTTTGAAAGAACGTCATAGATTGAAAATTTGATTGGTGGTTGAGTAATTTTATTTCAGAGGGAACAGAATACAACAAACAAAAATGAAGTCAAGTGCTAGTGCTTTTTCAATCTCTTCATCACGTTATAGAGCAGATTGTTGTGCACATAGTCATAGTTACCAACATACTCTATTCTCTTTCAACCAAAACGCTCTTTGAACCTAGAAACTCATCAAAGATGATGCGAAAATCACACGGGAGCTACTCATCGATGATCAAAACTATCATAATCATTTTTATGTCACCACTTCATAATTTCATGTTGTAGAAATATATGTCATCAAACATTCCCAAAGGCTCTTGCTGTTGCTCCATACAGATAGATAATTTGTTTCTCATTATTTCTTTCAAAAAACGCACAGACACTACCACTGACAATTGCTTCTCCCTTTTTTGCTAAGAACAACTGTCAAGCTCACTGATCACTGAGGTAGCTCATCATTCACAAAAAATGCTGCCTACTCATGATCCCGAGTCACTTATCACTAGCAAGATCCTGCCATACAGCATAGAACAATTCTCGATCTTCTTGTCTTGCCTCTTCAAAACGAAGATCAGCTTTGTATGCTTTTTTGAGATATCTACGATGTCAACTATGCATGAGAGTCTTAAGAGTATCTCACTCAAGACAAGGAGTCACAATAGTTGCTAGGGGCATATTCTCTCTCCAGCTTTTCACTAAGTTGTTTTTTAGCAAATCAGACTCTTTCTGAGTTCTCAAAAGTATCATTTGATCTATTGCTTTTTCAGATTTGTACGCTAACACATCTCCAGATGAGAGAACATCATCACATCATAGCTGCAAAAATGAGTCTCCCCAAGAAGTTTGAGGATAATGCTGCAAAACCGCATCTAATGAAGATGCATCACTCTCAAAAGTATATCATAATATTTGCTTCCAGGAAAACAAAAGCGGTCCCATAGATTTTGATCTAATTACTCATCGATAGGTACCTTTTTGACGTTTTCATCACATGATTTCTCTTCCAAAAACACTCTGCAGATCTCGTCGTATCTGTGACTGAAAAAAACTCTCTCACATACCATATCATATATTAGTAAACATTTGGCTTCATATCCTCAAAGTGTAGTCCTTTTTTGCCCTAAAACAAAGAAAAACATATACTTATCATAAGATTTACACAAAGGTGAGAATACATGAACAGAAAAATACTAAAAACTTTACTAGTTTGTCTCATGGTATGCGCAAATGCTGTGCTCTCATTTTCCTATGCTCAGGAAAGTTGCTCAATGTGTAACGGAAGTCACTCAACATTAGAACAATACAGATCGTTTGTCTTAGATGTTCTGAATGAAGTAGAGACATATGCCTCTTATGGGCAAGACGCCTGATCCAATGGGACTCCATGATTATTTCAAGACGGGTGACTCGTAGTAAATCAATCCAATGCCCTAGACAAAGGATTAACGCAATTGGCAAAAAACATCAATCAATGAATACAAACCAGCTTTGCACTTGTAGGAATACTAGGAAACACACTATGGTCATGAGTCGTGGGAGATCTGTTACCTGGATTCTGACTCACAAGAAGCAATGAAACTCTCCAAAGAGATATGGATATGCTCTTGGAGTTAGATGAGCTTATAACGGAGAAAAAACTACAACTCTGATTATGATGATGACTCTACAGCAACATTGACATCGAACATGTCAAAAAATTCCAAAACATAAAAAATCAATATCAGTGAATACTACTCTATGATGGACAAGGTGGTTGATTAAAGGTTGGTACAACCGAGACATACAATGATCTACTGAAACTGTTGGGAAAAACACAACAAGACATGAAATGGTTTCTTAGTTTTGGTTGAACCAGTGCGTTTATCAAACCAAATGGGACACCAAGAACAACTAGCAACAAAAATGGGTGGATAAAATTTCAACCACAAGCCATAGTGGAGATGAAAGAGGCATATACCTGTGTTAGATGACTTATCAATCAATGTGATAGCAATATGCAGAGTTTTGGTAAGGTTATTGGAGAAAAAGCAGATGAAGGATACAACGATATAAAGAAATCCTTAAGTAGGTTTGCTGATAGCGCAAAGAAACTCTGAGCAGTCTTTAGAAAAGAGGAAATTACCTTACCCAATATAGAAGAGTTACAAGCCATTTGTGACAAGTGAGATGAAAAAAGTCTCGCCGCCTGTCAGGCACTTCAAGCATTGGGTGAGTGATGAACAAGTAGGAACTGACTTTTGTTCAATAGCACCCAAAAACGCGTCAGATGAAACGTATCTGGCCTGAAGGAGCTATGAATAGGTACGATTACCAAATGAGCAGATGATGCAAATAAAGAAATGGAAAACGACACAAAGAAAGCAGGAACTGAAAATCAATTTAACAAACCATGAGAGAGAATAACGCTTGGTCAGGATTTAGAAAACATGCTCCAAGATTCTATGAGTGAAACAATCAGCTCTTATTCTCAGATACAGCAACATGCAATATTTAGCAATGCACGTGACATAACGCAACAGATACCCATTTTGTGTGCTAGTATACAAAACACACTAGATACAATTGGAGACAAAGAAGCAAGACAGACCATTATACAGAACCTTGGAATCGCTTGTGAAAAACAGTGCTCCAACGTGTGAGGTATCTGTCGATATTAGTTTTACTGAATGACGCTACTATGTTTACAAAACAACCAACAATCAGTTTCATTGTTACTCGCATGGTCGCTCTCATTTTTTCTATTATTTTCACATGAATACTTTTACCATCTACTTTTGCACAAGAATCAGACAAAGAAATACTCATAGACACGCCATCTAGTTATCTACAAAAAATCAAAAAACATGCACAAGGTGAAAATAATGAAGTATTCAAAATAAACACAAAAAACACGAGAGATTTAGTAAAATCGTATTGTTCTACTATTTTGGATAAAGACTGAGGCAAACAACAGTTTTTCAATAACGTAGATGCTGCACAGATGATGTACTTTGACGCCAATCAGTCTGTCTTTGCCTACATACTCTGTTCTCCATGGGGATACGCAGAAAGTTTTCCACAAATCACAGATTCAGAAATTCTCAAAAAAGAAAAACGATCTGCTTATTGAATAGATTGTAGCACAGATTCTGACCTTGATGGATGTGATTTCCATAGATCAGTCCACAATATCATGATAGAATTACTCAACGATCTGAGCAATATAAAGATTTGAAGTGCCTATTGAGTAAGTGACTATGACGAAAAGACAACACTAACAAAAATGGGGAATGATTTCGGGCGTTACTTCTTTGGAGACAACATCATATTGTGTGATCCAGAACACAAAGTCGACAATACCTGTACTTACCCCAAAACACTGAATCATCTAAAAAGCTATCTCAGAAGAGGAGATACTATTTCTAAAAAAAACACAGTTTTTGATCTAGAAAAACTCAGTCCTCTTGAGGAAACCATCTGTCTCAAAGGAATTACAGCAACATCGTACAGCAAATACAATAATTACTCTTGTGGTTTATTGGGTACGCTTAGAGAAAAAGGAGAGTGGAGAGAACCAGCCAGCTTGCACGACTTCACAAATCTAGTTTACAATGAGATTTGGCGATACAAACTCTTCACTACTTACTATGCTCATGAGTTACGTAATAATTTAGAGATTCAACCATACGCACTGACCGCTAGTCCAAACTTCTTTATAGAAGAGGCAAACAATGATGCGGACAACATGTTACTGACAAGTCGCATTGTGGAAAAAACAGCCGAAGATATGATACTTCAGATTTCACATATACAATTTAAATTCCCGATTCATATTTGACTCATGATGTACTATGAGCGTTTATGGGATCTTAGGAAATCTTTGGTACGTATTTATACACCTTTACATCAATTATACTACAAGTTGAGAAATGTACAACAAGCAAAGTAGCCTACAATCACTGTATTCTATAGCTAAAAAAATCTGCTTCTTGGTAGTACTATTTTTCCTATTGTCATCGTTTGCGTATTCTTTTTCTCTCGACACTGCATTGTTAGATGTATACAACAGTGCTGTGCACAGCAAATCATTACATAGTTTCCCCAAAGCTAAAGAAGAGGGTGACCTATTCAAAAAACTTTATAAGCAACAACATGCAAATCAGAGCATCGCTTTCAACGAATGATTGCAACATACATGGGAAGAGATTGCAAGCCAGTGATGAATACAATGTTCCATAGAAAAAAGCCATATTCATGATATTCTCTTCCGATCTAATACTAGCTATAGGCAAAGCATCCAGATCAATATTCAAGAACAACTAAAAAATACTGATGTATGGTGACAAGAACGAAAAAACAATCTTAATCTTGCATGCGTACAGGTAGTAAATTGTATCAACACAACAGGAGAGATCGTTGATGTCGCTAGCAGAAAAACTATCTCTGAATGCACGAAAATAATCAATGACCTCTATAAGAAAAGTTCATCACTCTCTTTAGCTCATGCTCAGATCACAAAAGATAACGAAGGTGATCAACGATTTGAAAATGGAACGCTTGAGGATAGTAGCTTTGATCTTCTCTTAGATATTCAAAACATCGGTGACATTCTTTTCGGTAACAACAAACAAGTGCCTGAGTTACTCTTCTATCAAATGCCCTCTTGGGACTCATTGCCCTCTGAAGAGGTATGAATAAATCAAGGAACAGAAGAAGAGTCAGAGACAAATTCATGAACCACAAACAACTCTGGAGATGTAGTTCCAACCTTTCCCCTTGATCAAGTAACTTTACCATTCATACCTAGTAGAAATCCAACGAATACAACAGGGAATAACAGTATCGATTCAGATGACATCATTGGGGAAGTACTAGAGCAAAACCCTCATTCGACACAAGGATCACAAATCGGTACAACCGTTTTCTGACCAAACTGGTGCTTACTTACAGGTGATGATAGCCAAATAAACACGTGATCACAGTGACCAACTCGAGATGACTATCAAGATGCTCTCGATCAGTACAACGATTCACATGATCCAGTAGACGATCGAATAAACGACTATCTGCTCCAATGAGGTTCGTGAACAGGATCTAATGGAACAGGAAGCGCATGAACAGGTGGAAACACTGACCCTACACAAGAAGATATAGAAGATTTACAAAATAGTGAGGTTTACCAGGAATGTAAAGATTCGTGTGCAGATCTATCATTTGCAGATCAGGTATTGTGTATGGCTGAGTGCATGTGTTGAATATGGCCAGAAGAGCAACCTGATTACGCAAAAGATCTTATGACGTTCAATATCAGATTTTGTATGATTCCAGCTCAAGCCACCACAAGTATAGTAAGCAACAAATCAGTGATGAGCATTGAAGAAATCATCGACGAAATCAACAACATACTCTACACACTACAAGCGAGTGGAGAAATGGGGAAGCACAATCATACAACAGAATTCTTAGACTCTTCTCAACAAAACATCAAACTACATGAGTTGGTAGTTTTCAATATAGCGATAGCATTCAAGCCTATATTTGATTCCATTCCCGATATCGTTATTGAAAAAGAACGTAAAGAGAAAAATGAAATAAAAGAAAAATCTATTATCAACAATACAAGCAAAAACAAATATCTCACAATCGCTGATCCGATTCATCAAGCAATTCAAAACCAAAAAACACTCTCCAGTGACCACTATGAGGAGCTTTATCAGAAACAGAAGCTACTACAACAAACAAGTGAGTTACAGCGGACTATGACATGAGTAGATCATAAGACACAAAACTTCGGAACAACCGAAAGAATAATCAATGATTTTGTGACAAACAATCTTCGTTTTTGGGCTGAAGCAGGGAAGATAATGCATAATATCCAAGAAATAACACTAAGTCTCAAAAACAAAATTGAAAAAGGGAGTTAGTCGCATTTGCAAGACTTGCTATTGTGAGTTAAATTGCTAATTTCAGGGTATATAAGACATTTAGCTACTATCTTTTTCTTATGTTTGATAGAATTCTTGTATTTCTTCTTGTTGTATGTGGGGTTGTCTTCCTTTGGCTCACATTAGGTGAAGCAAACAAAAGCAATACACTAAGCATCAATGATACTACCAACATTTCTACTACAGATGACATTAATCAAGATTCATATAGCAATGAGCTTCAAAGCGCTCTTTTGTGGGCCAACAATTTATGAATTACTAGCTTCTCAAACTTGACTGACTTTAGACCAAACGACTACATCACGAGAGGAGAGTTTGCAAAGATGATAACAACATACATAGCTAGCAAAAACACTCTAGCTACGAACGAAAGGAATGCAGATTGCTTATTCCATGATTTCCAAGATGCAGGTGAGTTTTCACTCTATGTCTATGATGCGTGTAGCAATGGATTGATGTATGGAAGTCAAAATCGCTTCTATCCACAAAATGCTCTCTCGAGGGCAGAGGCAATTGCAGCAATAGTAAGACATATGTGAGGAAACATGAATCAAGTTGCTGATCCCTGGTATACAAACTATGTAAATTATGCAGCTGAACAATGACTCATAGACAATAATAATCTAGGAGCCATGGAACAAAAAATGGTAAGATTTGAAGCTCTTATCTTATTGCGAAGAGCACAAGACAGTCGTAGATAAATTTTACACTGGCACCTCTGATGAAAAACATAGCAATCTTCTCTCATGGATTTTGAGTTCGTTATGATTCAAAATGAATGTTTCTTGAAATTAAAGAAACACTGAACAAATTATGAATCGATTGTGTCTTGTTCAATTATTTTGATTTAGATGAAGAGTCACAAGAGATTACAGTCTCTTCATTTACGCAACAGGCCGCTTTGCTCCAACAGCAAATAGACGACATCACAAAAAAACATCCTGAAGGGCGTATTATCATCATTGGTCACTCACAGTGATGTGTGATTCCTTGATTATGTAAACTCACAAACGTCTACTGATTACTTATGCTATCTCCATTTTTTCATACTGAGATGAAAGATATACTAAACAGATACACTAAGGATCCATGAAATACTATAAACTTCACATGAGTATCAAAAAGAAAAAGAAGCGATTGAACCACAACAATAATTCCTAAGTCCTATTGGAAGGAACGTTTCGATACAGACATTGTCCAGCTATACAACACTATGGCAACACAAACAAGGATGTGTATTATTTATGCACTACAAGACCAGGTAATTACATTCAAAGATCATCATAGAATCAAAAATGCCTACATGCTCAATATTGATGGGAAACATGATTTTGAAAAAGAACACAGAAAAAAACTTATCGAAAACATAAAAATCATTGTCCCAACCCTCTTTCTTTCATAAAAAAGATAAAAAAACTCTCTTTTGAAAAAGAATGTTTGTAAACAGTTAACATAACAAGAAATACATATATACCGAATGAGAATCTCATTTTTTCAGGAGGGAACCCCTTATCACGAATCAGCAGACAAACACATTAATGTGTGTAATACTTGGAGGAATCTCAGATATAAAAACAGACACAAATAGGATTAATTATTACTCTTATAGAGTGAACGTAAAAAAAATATCTATTCTAAAACAATATCATGAAATCAAAAATAAGAGCCATTTGCATATTCAACGTTCATAATCAACATATGAAAACTATCTTCTATTCATCAATCTAATCATTCAAGTGAATTAACGAGGCCAACATCTCAACTAAAATACATTTGCGTAGTTTGAAGTATATTTTTCTCTTCATCACGAACAATAACATGTATGTGGCTGGGACGAAAATCATATTCTCAGGGTATAATAGTGACAAACGAATAAAATCCATCGGGAGAAATAGTTGATTCACCATAAAACTGAAAAGAAATATCACGCTTATCAAATCAGCTATCCCAAGGATGAAAGTAAATTGCATTATCATCAGTTTGTCGAATCTCAACTGTTCCAGAACGCAACAATGTCCCATCTAAATAACCCACTCTTCATCTAATAGTCAGCTTATCTCATTGTGCTCTTTCTCAATTAGAGACATATAGAAGATTGTTATCTATATCAATGGGTTTTGTGGTTGGATAATAGGGTCATTGTGTCTGATACGGTGTGATGTGTAAATAATTGAAGGGTTTTGGAACATCAATTCTTTTAACAATATAATCTACAACAGAGGAAATAGTTTTATTGTCTTTGTTTTGCATTGCATATCAATCTAGATACTCGACGTATTTAGAGCGTAATCATGATCATTGGGTAACAATTGATTGTTCAATTTCACCAACAACAAGATCAATTTTTTTATCAAAATCTGCAGGAAAATAATATCATAATGATAATCAAAAATAGAGAACACTTAACAAGACAGAGGTGAACACATATTTCATAAATTTATTAAAAGAGACTAAAATCAAAATTTTCCATTCAAATGTTTATGCTCCTCCTTTGGCAGAATTGTTTCTATTACGTCCCAATGCTCTCTTATTTTTCCATTTTCTATTCTAAATAAGTCAAAATAGGAAGTGTGGTTTCAAGCAAACTCTCACTCAGATATGACTAATACGAAGTTTCATTCTCAGAGTACTTTATGAATCTTATTATAAACCATATTAATTCATTGTTCAGCCATTGCTTGTAACGCAACTCAAAGTCAAGAGAGTCAGTCTCAAACTAAGGAGTTATGCTGCACATATTCATCTCAATCAAAATAATTTCAAATTGTATCCATTTTTCATTCAATCAGAATTGTTTGAACAAAGTCCCTTACTAGGTTTTTATTTTCTTGTGTCTTTTCAGCATCTTGCAAATCAGTAAAACCATCAATCTGTGTTCTTCAAGATGGATTAGGTGGAGTGATTGGCGTTAAGTTATCCCAATGTTCAACAATTAGCCCATCTTCAAACTTAAATACATCAAATCAAATTTTAGGACCAAAAAAATCATATTCCGTATGTAAAAACACATACTCTTCATCTTCATACGAGCGCACAACATTTGCTTTAAATCACTCCTCAGGAGCATGAGAAAGCGCTTCGGCAAATCACTGTAGTCCATCACCTACTGAAAGGTTGTGCTGTTTATACGTTTCAGCATTGATATAGCTTACCGGCTCTTTGTCTCCAGTTTCTAGACTAGTAAGCAATGCTACTGCTTTTTCTTTATTAGTTAACGTCATAATATTATAATACAATAAAGTAAAGGTAAGTTATTTTTGAAGTTTTTCTAACAAAGAAGTAAATTGAACAATTTCCTCTTCTGTTAGCTTTTGAAATGATGGCATAATTGCTCTAATCATATTATGCTTCAATTCTCTCATTTTTTCTTTTCCCATATTTGTCATATGCACACACACACTCCTTTTGTCTTTACTATTCTGTTTCTTCACTAACCATCACTCAGCTATCAATTTATCTACCATAACAGAGACTGAAGGCTTAGTAAGCTTTAATTTACTAGCTATGTGCTTGATATTAACTCCCTCATCTTGAAGCACAATTCTTAATAAGGTTATTCTTGATTCACTGACATCGATATCACTGTCTCAATAAAAATCATCTTGTAAACAAAGAAAGTATCTATGTGTTGCAAAAAAAATTTCCATGGCACCAACAATCTTGTTCATTAGCCTATATTAAGAATAAATCGATATATACTGCTACCAAAAAACCAACTCAATTTTTTTCCTAATCATTCGCACTTACTTGACCTACTGCCTGTAACCATTCCTCTACGTGATATGATTGAGTGATTTTTCCATCATTGATAGTGTGTATATCTATACTCATAATATCAAAAGTTTTTGTACCATTTGTTGAAACACCAAAAAAGTCACCATTTGGTGTTCACGTGGCATTACCACGAATCACAACCCTATCATCATCTATATAAGTATCTACTACTCTCCACTCTAAATCAGGAATGAGTCAGTGATATCCTTTAACACTTTCTGCAAACTCTAAAGGGGTTTCTGCTTCACCATTAGATGTCCATCCATCAGCAATGACGCCTTTCATGACATCCTCAATCTCTTCTACGCTACCATCAGTATTACTTAAAGAAGCATAAAATCATTCAATTGCATTAAGATAGTCTACACCTTCTTTTTGGTTCTCTTTTTGGGTATCTCCTATATGTCCAACTTTGTTAGCAGTATTATAGTGCATTGTTTTTATTTTTCACATTTTCATTCATGCGGTAAAAACAATTCAGAATAAAAACAGTCCCAATAAAAATTGTTGCCAAGTGAACAAAGATTGAGATAATTTTAGTTTTTCCTGCTGGTTTTTCATCATTTTAACATTCACAAATAAAGTTAGTTAGTCTAACTAAATTATTTATATGTATGTAAAAATCAAGTAATTTTTATAGATAAGCAATAGTTAAGATATTCTCTAGTTTTCTCACAATCAAAAAAACACTCCCACGAGGAAGTGTTCTTTAGTATATATATTTCTCAAAAGTTTAGTATGGGCGATCGGGGACTCGAACCCCGGACCAGCGGCTTAAAAGGCCGTTGCTCTACCGACTGAGCTAATCGCCCAACAATGGCACCGGTTCAAAGAATCTTGATGCCTCTTGATTGTTTTCTACAAAAAACCTCTTAGTTTTTTGTACATCTTAGCGGAAACTTTTACTTTGAATTTTTCTCAAGCAACTGAAATTACTCTTGTTACAAGATTCTTCTTGAACTGTCTTTTGCTTGATCTCATACTATGTGATCTTTTGTTTCCTGATTTAGATCATTTTCCTGTAATCATACATACTCTTGGCATCTTACTATGGATATAGTGTAAAGTGATGTTGGCTATAAACTACTATTCTGTTTTTTCTTCTCATCATTCTGCATTAGTTGCTGCTGCGTCACCGCCTTCAGTTACTTCAGCTCAGATTGTCTCTTCAGCTTCTTCTTCAACTCAAGACATATCTACTACAGTCACTACAGATAGATCTTCATCATCAAGAACCTCAACTCCAGAAGGAATAACAAGATCTCTTACAAAGATTGCATCAGTAACATTCTCTAGTCCAGTAATATCAATAAGTATTTCTTGTGGAAGATCTTTTGGTATAGCTTGAATATGAAGCGTATCCTTAACTTGTTGTATTCTTGCTTCTCAAGTCTTTGTAATTGGAGCCAATCACTCTAGTACAAGAGGTACATCAGTAGCAACCTTCTCTCCTTTTTTAATACCTAAGAAATCTATATGTAATACAAAGTTTGTTACAGGATCGATCTGTATATCTTGCACAAGAACCATTTCATCAATATTATCTCATTTAAGAGTAATAGGAGTTGAACGTCATGTTTGTCTATAAAGTTTAACAAAATCTTGTCTTCTACACGAAATCATGATAGGAGTATCTATGTGTCTTGCATAAACAATAGCAGGAACTTGATCTTCCTTTCTCATGTTCTTATTAGCTTTCTTTCTAATAGTGCGTGCAGCTACTTTCAAATCCATTGTATTGTATTACTCAAAAGGGTAAATGATTTATAATTAATTATTCAGCTTTTGTCTCTTCTGTTTCTGGAGCGTCAGTCTTTTCAACTGCGTCTGGAGCATCATTTGTTGTTGTTTCATCAGTTGCTTCTGTTTCTACTTCAGAAACATCTTCTACAATAGATTCATCCAGTACTTCTTCTACTTCTGGCTCTACATGAACTACTTTACCTTCTGTAGCCAAAACCTGCAGATCAATATTTCTTCTTTCTGGATCAATGATGCTCTTTAGTTTTGCATCTCTACCTATTTTATCTCTCATAAAGTAGAGTTTTGATTTCTTAACCTTATGTTCATCCAACAAAATCACTTTCTCAAAGTTTGGAAAAGATAGTGGATATATTTTTTCTATTGTTTTACGAGCGGTTTGCCCTCTAACAAGAAAAGTTCCATCAGGATTATTAGGTTTCTGCACCTTAAGAACCAAACACTTGAACTTCCAAGTTCTTTGGTTACTTCATTCTCCTATTTTTTCGTGAATTTCCAAACGCATACCAGGTTTTACTGGTAAGATATGGAATCAGTGTCTAGCTTGTACTGCGTGTACTCTTTCTGTGTTCATTCGTAATAAGCTACAAGGTAAGTAAACTTCTTAAGCTGCTTTTTTAGTCTCTGCTACAGCTGCAGGTTTTTTCATGTTTGAGCGATTTACAATTTTCGCTTTCCATTTTTTAGCTTGCTCCATTCATCTTCTGATATCAAGGATAACAACCTTTTCTACTCTTCTGAGTCATTTATTTTTTTTCTTTTTACCGTTAGTTTTTAATCTAGACATTGAATTATTTCCACAAAGAAAGTAAATCTCATAGCCCTCTACGTTCAGCAACTTTCGTTATCTGTCCACGAGTGATACCGTATTTTTTGATTCTAGCTTCAGCTTTAGGCATAGTTTGGCTTATCCATTTAGTTTCACCATCACGTTTCTTTCTTTTTAGCAAAAAGATTATTCGATTGATTGCCTTTTCATATTTTTTTCCAGATCTCTTCTTTTTCCAGTTAAGGTTATAGAAGATATGTTTTTTCTTCTGGACGTTTCCCATTACTCACATGCTATTCTGGGGTAATTAATAATAAAGTAGTGTATTCTTATGCTTAGT
The DNA here is from genome assembly GCA_020631605.1 of bacterium. GTDB lineage: Bacteria > Patescibacteriota > Gracilibacteria > Absconditabacterales > Absconditicoccaceae > JAHDGZ01. The sequence goes on along the minus strand of JAHDGZ010000017.1, from coordinate 9,644 downwards.
TCATGTACTTAGCCATATATGCATATGCTTTGTTCGCTTCTGCCATCTTATGCGCATCTTCTTTCTTTTTAACAGCATATCATTGCTCTGCATAAGCAGCTAACATTTCATCTGCCAAACACAATGACATTGGTTTTCAAGATTTAGATCTAGCAGAATCAAGAATCCACTTACATGCGAAAAACAATCTTCTTCATGGCTTTACTTCTACAGGTACCTGATAGATAGATCATCCAACCCTCTTAGACTTGATCATCACAGAAGGAGAGGCATTAGCAACAGCATTCTCCACAACAATTTGAGGGTTCATGTGTCATTGCTTTTTCACTTCTTTGAGCATATCATAATAGATTTTTCTTGCAATATTCTTCTTACCATCTTTCATGATATAGTTAATAAGCTTCTCCGCTAGAGGTGTTGAACCAGAGTACGTCTGAGTTCCTGATTGTGTGAATTTTTTCTTTGCCATTGACTCTAGATATAAGGTATAAGTAAACTAGATAATCCTATGTGGTTAACTATTAAGCAATTTATTTAGGTTTCTTTGTTCCAAAACGAGATCTTCATTGTCTTCTCTCATCTACTGGGTTTGCATCAAACTTCCCTCTCACTACTTTGTATTTTACTCCAGGAAGATCTTTTGTTCTTCATCCCTTAACAAGAACAACACTATGCTCTTGCAATGTGTGTTTCTCACCAGGTATATATGCCCACACTTCCATTCCATTAGACAATCTCACTCTGGCAACTTTTCTTTGTGCAGAGTTAGGCTTCTTTGGAGTATGTACTGTTACTTTCAAACACACACCTCTTTTAAAGGGAGCAGGTATTGTGACCTTTTGGTTATGTTTCAGTTTGTTGATACCAAATTGAAGAGCAGGAGACTTTCTCGTCTTCTTTTTATTTTTCCTTCACTTCTTGATAAGTTGGTTAATAGTAGGCATTAAATCCTCTTGTATACAGTAAAAAACAATGAAAAAAAAGATTATGCACTCAATGCGGTGCCGCACACTTATAGAAAAGCTACGAGACAATGCAAGGGCAAAAGGGCATTTATGAGAGTTTTTGAGAGCCAATAGTTAGCAGGAACAAGAATACTTTAACCCAATCAGCGTAGGGTGCTTCTCAATGACTTCCACGCAAAGAAAACAAAAACACCCAAAAGACCGAATCACAAAGGGATACTCCAGTATCGATCATGTGATGGGATTGTGACATGAATCGTCAAAGCTAATCACAGGGAAACAAAACTAGCAAGCAGCACCCACAACAAATTTTTCTTATCAAACAAAGGGAAAGCCTTGAATTTGTGTGCAACAAAAAACGATCATACAACAAAAAGAAGTTCTAGAGCTCATTGTCACCACAAGGCTCAAAGCAATCACCACTCACGGATAGCCCAGTATGCAAATGGAAGTCAAATCAAAATACCTAAACCATTAATCCACAGAAGAACATTTTGTTTCTTTATAGCAAGAAAGAGATAATTGAAACATTGTTTAATAAAGCTTCCCAAAAGCACGAGTCATAACCACGGTAGAAGGAAATCTGAACCTAGGGTCGTTCATGTAGAAAGATAATCTGCTCATCAAATAATTCATATAATCTGAGGCGCAAAAGCTAAGGCTGCAGCTATTACAAGAGATCACACCGCCACCATCAAGGTTATCAGATGCCCAATAGAAGAGCGTTGCACATCAGTTTCTTCTCATGCAATCTTATGGATCATACTATTTCAAATACTAGATGGGATGATAATAAGGACAACCATAATCCCCAATGGAAGTTTTCGTATTCATTGTTCAGGAAACCCTGCAATAGTAGGAAATATGATTCAAATAATAACCGAAATGGCAAGTGTATGCATACTACTCAAAAAATATGCTAATCAATATGCTGCGTTAGATTTTGTAATATTCCATGTGAAATGCCAATCAGGAACAATACTCACAGCCAGATACTTACGTGTCTGAGATCGAGTATAGGCCAACTGAGCAAGGCCACTAACCAAGATTGATCAAACAATTGCAACAAAAATCCAGACAGACATCTCATTTCATCACAAACCTGGAACAAATCAGTATAGTAACACCACCAATACAACAAGTTGTGCTATTCTGGCAAAAGTAAGAGCAATGGTTACTTTTTTCATCTGCCAAAATAGCTGCAATGGAAGCTGTATCATGCTTGATGCCATAAACACAGCAGAAAACAACATTCCTATAGGCAATCACCACACAAGATATGGATTTGCTGTATATGCTGGTATTTGATAAGCAATTAGCAAAACAATGGCATATACTACAGTAATACTAACCAGTCTAGTAAAAAGAAACTTACTATATTCGCGCTGGAGTTCTTCTGTTTTTCATGCTTCTTTCAGCGGTCACAAAACACGAAGAGTAAGGGTATAGAGACCAAAGTCAGCCAATGCTCACCAGATAGCAAATACATCAATGATATTTGTATAGTCACCAAAACGATAAGGTCACAAATACTGAGATAGCATCATTACTACCACAATACCCAAGACAGCACTAATAAATCTTCACAAGATTTGCCAAAATGCATCTTTGACTACTAAGTTTTTTATCTTAACCATCAACAGCACTTTTTCATAAAAATTGTTGCAAATCTAGTGGGATAAGGTGCTCTGACGAACTTTTCATGAGTACATCTCACAACATCTCTCGTTCTTTTGTCGACCTTGTCTGTAGCAATTTATTCCTAAAAGACTCAAGAACTAGAGTCTCTCTTTCTTGTTGCTGAAGAAAGAGTCGAGTAGCATACTGCATTTCGTCATAACTTCACACACACTCAAAAGGCTTAATACCCGTTAGTCACCACAATTCCTCAAAAAGTCACACAAGTTCATCATTGTCATAGAGCTCCTCTCCCCAGATTTCTCTGACACTTTCATCTGACAAAAAAGGCCTAAGAACTCCATAAACAAAGAGACACTTAGGACAAACATTACACCGTCTTGATGCTGTACGTCAGTCTAAGTGGAAATTTCTATTACAACTACTAAAGACTGAGAGGAAATCAGCGTTTTTTACAAATTCACGCGCAATACGTATTTCATTCCAGGGTCTTAGCAAACTAAAGACAGATGGAAGACGTAATGATAAAGAGTTTGAATAGTTATTAAATCAATTCTCAAAAGAATAACTTTTACTTCGTTGATGGTTGATATCTATTCCTTTTCGATGGGTGTTTCAAAAGTTAGCACTACGTTCATTGCTAAAAATCATTCCTTGATATCAGTACAAAGTAGCCACAAACTGTCACACAAAATGAATTACTCAGGTAATAGGCACATGCCCATTATAATATCATGCTGCATTCATCTCCCTTATCTGTGGAGATATTACTCTATTCACCACCATATGATTACATCACAAAACCTCTGCACTGGCCGCATGAATTGAGTAATCTTTTCCAAACGTAAAAACATCGTAATCTACTCACATCTGGTTTAAAAGACCCGCACTTGTGAGACTATCTTTTCATCATCAAATACACAAAAGGTATTTGCTCGTCTTCACTATACCTAGAGATGCATCAACCTGAGGAATAACATTATTACCAACAAAATGAGGACGAATCGGAGTTAATTTATTCTGAAAAAAGAATTCACCAAGACCTAGGCAATAGAAATCTCACCAAAACTCTTGTTCTGTTTCAGACAATCATCGTCACTTCACTTCAATAGAGGTAGTGGGAAAACATTTATAGTAACTCACTCACAGAGCAAGAGAGATACGAGACAACATAGCATGCGACAAATCTTTATCTAAGGCTAGGCTTGAAAAGCCTTCAACTCCAAAAGAAATCTTTTCTTCAAAAAAAATATCATCATCAAAAGAAAAAAAGAACACACACTCTTTTGTTTCTTGGTTAAAATCATATCAATGTATTACAAAGGTTTTATATGGCTTCATCCATTGCATTAGCGATTCAAAATCATAGAAAAAACATAGTTATTAGATAGAGACTTTACAAGGTATAATGACATGACATCATCTCTCACTGACAAAAAAAAGATAGCATTACTTGGTTTCGCTCGTGAGGGAAAAGCCAGCTACTCATATCTCACAAAAATCAAAAAGATCAACCCGAAACAGATCACCATATTAGATAGTAATCAAGACATAAAGCTACCTAATCATGTACACAGCATCCTCTGACAACAACATCTACAGTCACTTTCTGATTTTGATCTTATTGTAAGAACAGCAGGAGCATCTCCTTACCTAGAAGAGCTACAAGAGTACAAAAAACAATGAGGAACACTAGTAAGTCACATGACGCTCTTCTTTGAGGAATACAAAGGAAAGGTGATTGGCATCACATGAACCAAAGGAAAAACAACCACAACACAACTAACCTACAATATGCTAAAAGAGGGAGGGATTAAAGCAACTCTATTGGGAAACATGGGGAAACCTGCGCTCACTAGTCTTGATTGGAACAACCCTCCTGAGTACGTGGTATGTGAACTATCAAGCTATTCGCTTGAAGATGCTCAGCCACATTGTCATATTGCTATTATCATCAATCTCTTTCATGAGCATCATGCTAAACGACATCATGGATTAGAAAACTACCATAACGCAAAACGAAATATAACAAATAACGCAGAGCATGTGCTAATCGGTAGTCAAATCAAAGCCCAGTGAAAAGAAAAATGATGGCAACAATTTGGAAGCCTATGAATGTGTTATATCGCAGACGACCACCTCCAATTGAACCAGAAAAAGATACTGAAGACAAAAGATATAAAACTAATCGGTAGCCACAACCATTATAATGCTTGCGCCGCCGTAGCAACAGCATCACTTCTATGAATAGCAGATAAATACATACAAAATGTTTTGAAAAAATTTGGTTGAGTAGAGCACAGACTAGAATATGTAGGAGAATTCAATCACATACACCGATACAACGACGCAATAGCTAGCACTCCTGAATCTACTATTGCAGCGCTACAGGCCTATCCAAAAACACAAACCATCTTTTTGGGATGAGTAGAATGAGGCTACTCCTATGATGAGCTCATTAAAGAAATAGGCAATACAGATATTGAGAACATTGTTTGTTATCCAGAAACTGGAACTTTCTTATTCAAGCAATTAGCAAAAAAGTATAACTGCATCATAGCTGAGGATTTTGAAGAATGAATAGCTTGGGCAAGCCAGGAAACAAAAGAAGGGGCTATCGCTCTACTCTCATGTGGTGCAGCCTACACTCTTGGCATTCCCTTTGAGGAGAAAGGAAGGCGCTTCAAAACTTTCGTTTCTCAGCTATAAATTTCTTACTAAAAATTTGCATCTTTCCACAACAAACAATACACTCAATTTTTTACCGCGCACTTTTTCTTATGATAAAAAAAATCATCACATCAATAGTTGTACTGACCAGTCTTTGTTTCGTCACACAAGGAGAATATGTTGAACAGTTACCTTATAATGACATGTATACCTACATCTATCATGAACATGCAATCAGCGAATTAAAACAGGTATGTGATAGCAACACTCATCAGAGCGCTATAGCCACATCTCTACAAATAAACAAAAGCATACACCTCAAAACAAGCAGGATGCAACCCGTAGAAAAACTACTCTACAGTCAGGATCTCTATAGAAGAATTAGTAATGTGTACAGCATGATTTTTAGTTTAACAGAAGAACAAAGATGTTATTACACTCACGTCCTCGTAGGCCTACAATCCATGCTCAGAGATATTAGTCTAGGAGTAATAGAAGAACAAGGGGTCATGTCTGATTTTGCAAATATATGATGATGAAATCACTTCCAGTGAGCTGAATTTAAGGAAACACTTATACAACATTATAATAACAAATATAGTAATGCTGCAATCAACCTTCCATCAGCAACAAGAATTCAAGCTCCTCGCCTAGAGATTGAAAGTGAAATAGAAAAAAAACTAGCTACTCCACTCATCAAACTAACAACTAACATGATATATGACACGATCAATGACATGTACACTCAAAGATTTATCTCAGAGGCAGAGGCAGAACTATTGCTCTCAAAAATAACACTCCACTATATACCCAACACATGCACATCATTTCATGGAAGATTCAGCGTTTCTTATAAGATCAAAAATTGAATTAAAGGACATACGTCCGTAGACGGCGTCGACATAAACATCAACGGCTGTTATAACATCTTTGTAATCTCTGATTTAGAAAACATTATAAAGACACTTACATTACATGAAATTGGTGGACACATGTCACACTATATCAAAGATGACTATCGAGAAGAGTTTCAAAAAATATGTTGGATAAATAGTGACACAAGAAATGATTCATGCCTTAACAGTGACTTTGTAAGTCCATACGCTACAACTAATGCTTTTGAGGACTATGCAGAAACTTTTGCATATCGACGACAAGACAAAATGGACACATCATCACAAGCATTAAAACAGAAATACAACTACATGAGAAATATGACCCACAGAGTTCGTACAGAAAATTAAACAAAATGTGGAAAGGCAGAAACAGGCTTTTTCATATGCTTAGAAACTAATCAATTCATATAAGATGAGGGAACAAAAAATGAATTTATGTTTCTTCTTAGCATCCAAAACAAAATGCGAAGCGAACATCGCTTAGCAAAAACTAAGGGGAGAACATACCAACATTGTTGAGATTCTCTCCAAAATCATCGAAAGGAAGTAGTTTTCAAAACCTGATTTTCATCGAAAACTAAAGATGGATAGGGGTGAAACATGCCAAAGTCATGAGACATAAGTCGTTGTTTACACTCTCTAGGGACTGCTAAGAGAGGCAACCATCACAGCCATCTATGTACACTATGAAATCGAACAAGGTCAGGTTTTATTGTTGTAACTATTTTCTTAAGTCAAAAATATGCCTGCACGTTACCAATCGTTCATAACAAATCAAAAAAACGTCCAATTCAGTATTTCTTCTTTTGTGAACCGTATCGCTGCACATGATACCCAGCAGCAGACAGTTTACTCACCATCAATCATAATCGATTCTCTAATCATCAAATATCTACTCCATAATCATTCACTATCAATACAGTTGATCATGGGGATAATTCAGATTCTAACTCAAACTGACTCAACCATCTCTCTCGGGAATAGCTATCATATACCTTTTTACTAACAAGAGAGGCATCCATATAGCTTTGTTCTGAATAGGAATCTATGATTCATAGCACAGTATGAGTCAATCAAGAAGTTGATATGGGGACAATTCATTCAGCAAACTGAGCCAATCCTCACTTTTCGTAGGCTACAACTGGTTTAGCCAACTGAAGACTATCGAGAGCAGAAAGGCCAAAGGTCTCTAAAAAATGAGAAGGCATGAGCGTATAGTGACAATCAGATCGAGTTGCCAAAACTTTTTCTTTTGGTTGGTGTCAATGATAGTCAACAAAATTTCGCTCATTCGAACTACTTTCTATAGCTGACTTCATCACCCCATCACCAAAAACATCAATATGCATTCTTGAAGCAAGATCAGGATCAACCGAAACAGTATCGATCAAGCGCAAGACTTCTCCAAAGCCTTTTTCCTTGCTTAGTCTTCACACAAAAATGAAACGAATTTTTGACATGAACAAATAGTAGTTAAACATACTAGTTAAATTGTAGAAAAAGCTAGCAGCATTACAAAACATTGTCAGAAAGTTACTTGTGTCTTTCCTCTCTTGAAACCAAGCCAACAAGAGATAGTATTACCAGATCTATCATACAAATTACACAGCATGAAAAAAACACAACGAAAAAACGCCATAGAAGTAGTCAAAGAGCAGTGGAAGTTCTTTTTTCGGTTTTTTTTTATTGTGATTATTATGTTAGCGCTTACGAGATTATTTGATCTCAATAGTTTTATAGAGTGGGTAGATTCAGTTGGTGTTCGATGACCAATAACCATCATAGCAATCAGAATTATCACCAACGTCTTTCCTGTTGTAACAGGGACACCTGGCTACATAGCCTCTGGGCTCCTGTTTTGATTTCGACCAGCAGTGTTGTATAACACCATTGGGAATATTATTGGTATGACTATTGCCTTTTGGATTGCTAGAAGACGGTGAGAAAAAGCGCTCTTTAAGATGATGGATGCCAAAGCAGCTAACAAGGTCATGTCCCTATTGCATAACTTTGACAGTGTAAAAAATTTTGCTATAGGGCGTGTGTGCGCTTTTTTCCTTGATGACTTATTCAACTACGCAGGGGGGATGTCCAACATCAAATATATACACTATATGACAGTAAGTCTCGCTGTCATCACAGTTACATCTAGCTATCTGATCTATATTGGTATGAGCATGGTACTCTAAACATTTATTACCTTATGTTAAACAAGTGTCTAGTAACGATATATTGTTTTCTATTACAGCTATTCTTTTCTTTTTTGTTGGGACATTAGGCTGATCACAGTATTTTAGCTATGTCCAAAACCAACAATATGATGCATTTGTTGCAAGCATAGCTCCTACTATTCAATCAATAGAGAAGTTTCCTGAGCTTAGCGAAAAAACTTATCAGTCGATCCTAATAGATAATAAACACAGAGAAACACCTACGCTCTTCATAAATAAACTTAAGAGTGCATTCTTGGCAACAGCTAAAGAATACAATCAAGAAAATCCGTGGCAACTACCCATCATTGAAGAGCCAAACAACATAATCACCAAGCTATCCCTAGAAGAAAAAATAGCTCAGCTATTCATATTCTGAATAAATGGCGCAACCATCTCAGCAGAAGAAGAATCTTTTCTTTCCGTCCATAAACCCTCCGGGATTATTCTGATGGGAGATAACATCAGTAGCAACCTCTCTGGTTTTATAAAATCCCTACAACAGACACAAAGGACACTACCCCTCTTCATCTCCATAGATCAAGAGTGATGATCTGTTGCTAGGATCAGTGAACAATTACCTATTCCATTTTCAGAGAAAATAGACACTATGTGCCCAAATCATCAACAACGTAGCGCGATGTTAGCATGATATGGAATCAACATGAACTTCTGAATAGTTGCAGACATAACCAATAACCCTAGTAGCTTTATTTACCCGAGAACTTTCCAAGATCAGCCCAGCTCTCAAGTAGCAGAGGCAGTCAGATGCTGATCATGAGTACTTACAACTATTAAACACTTTCCCGGTCATTGATGAACAAGCTTAGATACCCATCTCTGATATGCCTCTTTAGACATGTCAGAAAACAAATGGAAGAAAAACGATCTACTGCCGTTTGTCTCAGGGATAGAAGCATGAGCAGATGTAGTAATGATGGGGCACCTGATCGCTCCATTTTTGGGGGATGACAAACTACCTGCAACTCTCTCTCCTCAACAAAACGAGAAACTCAGAGCCTTGGGGTTCTCATGACTTATTATAACAGATGATATGGGAATGATTAGTAGTAATTATACACAAAAAGAGTCACTAGAGCTTGCGCTAAAAGCAGGGAATGACCTACTACTGTATGTAGATTCAAATGATAGAGAAAAGCTATTGAATGATGCTATAAAATTGGTCACAAGCTGAATAGTAAGCGAATCTGATGTAGATCAACGTGTAATAAGAATTGTTACAGCCAAACAAAAAATTCTTAAAA
>JAHDGZ010000016.1 GCA_020631605.1 bacterium | reverse complement strand
ACTAACATACGATGATTGGATCATGAAAGTCTTGAATCTTCAGATTTTGATATAGCTGCACTTCAAAAAGATATCAAGCCTTTTGATAACAATGCTCATAGAGCTCTATACGAATCGAATCAAGATATTGCAGATAAACTTCTACCCTTTTTAGATGAAATTGAAAAGATGGAAGATGGTCATGATATCAACAAGGGTAATAGCCCATTTGAACAAGCAATTGTTAGTTGTATCTGATCTATGAAACATATCAAAAACATTAGACATAATCTCCAAGCATTACGTACGAGCTCTTCATCAGGTATGACTCAGCTCTATGAAACATTATGGAATAGTACTGCTCTCCTCTATCGTCAACTAACTACTGTTGCATCAAGAAACTTCACAACAGATAACATAACAGAAATTGATGATGCCATGAAAAAGATACAGTCACTGTATGCGGACAATATTGGTGAACTAACATCCCTATGACAAACTGCTTGAGAAGAAGAATTAGATAGCTCATCTCTGGTGAACACTACACGTGAGCTCTACGACTCTGCCAAAAGAATGGTCGAAGCAATATCTATCCTCTATCTTAGTAAAGAAGAGAGAAAAATGCTTACAAAGATTCTCTAAATTTAGTGCTCAATTGATGATGTGAGAACACACAAAAGCTACTGTTTTGATTTGACTTGGTTGAAGTGAAGAAAACATGAATTTGCGTATGAGAAAAATCTCAGATGACTCTCTATGAGCATGAGAACAGTTTATCTTTTTGACCTGATTTGACAAAGAAATAGACTATATGCTACAACAGATCACTACTGAGCTACATGAATCAATTACTACAAAACCATCTTTTGATACTCACAGTAACGCTAAAAAAGCTGCTCAGTTGCTTCAAGAACTCTCTCCTAACTATGATGAGATAGACTGCTTTTACTACACTGGTGACGGTCATGGTAAAAGATTTTCTCTGAGCCTTGTCGGTATTCTTTGAAAAGACAGCAATATCACTCTCCATCATAGACACTCTTGAGAAAAAGATAATAGCAATGAATCTACTTTGCACACACTTATCACTCTTCCTTATTGAGCAGAGCTACTTTCTCTGATCTCGTATGTATTTAGACATCTTATCAGTTGACGTACTCTTCACGATACATGACAACCTCCTCAAAAAATCAATGAAACGTAGATCTCGATAATTTATTTTTTTATATAGCTTTTGCTGCCAAAATACGGCAGCAATAGGTAAGCTAGTAGTTTTCTCTGAGAGATGAGATTAGTTCCTTTTAAAGTTAGATAAGTACATTGGACAAGCACATTCAGTAGAAGTATGTGTACTATTATCTATCCTCGTACACGTTATATCTTCTGGAAGTATCTTGTTAAATACTGTTACTCTATTCTCTACAATATAATCTTTCATCCCATTGTTTGTTACTTCTTTTTGTATCAGGTCAAAAACGACCATACCTGTAGAAGTTTCTTCATAGAGAATAATCACGTTTCCCTCTATGTAGGTGATCAAAGATTCTGTGTAATAGGCGAGTTCTCCTTTTGGAGATGTTACGATGATTTCATCTCTTTTTTCATCGATATAGATTTTCACCCCATGATTTTTTAGGAGTGCTTCTACACCAACGCCATGATGAATAATCAATTCTTGATCTTGATGGTTTGTTGCTCTGGTTTTGTCTTGAGCAAATACTTGTGTTGTCGTAAACCATACAAAAGACAACACTAAAAGTGTCATGTGTTTCATAATATGAAAGTTTTATTTGAAACTACATAGTAACTATTTCTTTAGTTATTTCAAACTAGTCTTTTTTCTCATGTTTATCTTTTTTCTTATCCTTATGTTCTTCCTTATCAACTTGTACGATTTTCATATCTGTATCTAGATCTGGCCATTCTAATTTCATTTTATTCTCAAAAGCATCTACAATAATCTTTGAAATCTGATTTACCTTAACTGTATTATTGTCTGCTTGTATTATATTCCACGGGTTAGTTTTATTATGCGTATGATCAAAGACAAATTCGTAAGCTTCTTGGAATTTCTCATAGAGACCAGATTTTCTGTAGTCGTCATCTTCATGCTTCCAATATTTTGTTGGATTTGTTAGTCTTTCATTCAGTTTTCTTTGTTGTTCTTCTGATGAGATATGAAGATAAAATTTTAATACGATCGTATTGTTATAATTTAATAGTTCTTCAAAGTTGTTTATATGCTTACATCTTACTTTCAACTCATCGTTGTCCATGAATTCTTCTACATATGGAACCAACACATCCTCATAGTGAGAACGATTGAATATCTGTATCATTCCTTTTTCAGGAGTTTTTTCATGTATTCTCCAAAGAAAATCATGAGCAAACTCTTCTTTGTTAGGTACCTTGAATGCAGCTACTTTAGCACCCATTGGATTAACTCAACTAAACGTACCTTTTACTGCACCGTCTTTTCATGATGCATCCATACCTTGAAAAACGATCAGCATAGAGTATTTTCCCTGTGCATACATCTGACGTTGATACTGAATAATTTTTTGATTCAGCTCATGATTTTCTTCCTGCAACTTTTCCTTCATTTTTTTATCAAAACCCTTAGGCTTACAATCAAATGATTTTAGTTTGTGAGTCATCTATTGACATTTTATAAAATATAAACTTCGTTTGCAATCAACTTGATAATTAATACTACTGATTGTAACTAATTTATGCAAATTTCATGAGCAGTATGATGAAAAACTTTTTTGATATCAGTAACATGCAACAAGGGGTAAGATGAGGCTGAGCTGATAAACCAGCAATAGATTTGTCGTATACCGAAGAATTAGAATTAATGAAATCTCTGGTTGATAAAACTAATCCTAGTCATGCAGAAATTTTATCAATGATACTTGATTTAGAAAACTCACCTGGTGCACACAATACACTTCACCGAGATTTATTTGCTACTCCAATATACTTAGCATTTATTCATGCACCTACAGAACAAAAAAATGATTTTGGTGTACTCATATGATTTAGAGAAATCTATGGTGAAAAATTTGATGAACAAATAGCTGCACTATGCAAGATCGAAACATCAGAACTTAACACACTTATTGGACAACACTCTTTTGACGATGAACTGCCATTTGATATGGATATCATTGCACAGCACACTTTCAACTAACACACATACCTTCATGATTGAAAAAGAAATCAAAATATTGGATATCAACTTCACTTCACTAGTCAAACAACTCGAGGAACTTGGAGCAGAAAAAAAATCTGTTTGCTTCATACATGATCAATATTTTGACCTGCCAAACAAAAGCCTCAGAAAAATGTGATTCCGTGCAAAAGTAAGGTCCTATGGTACTCATAAGTTTGAACTTACGATTAAGGAAAGAATAAAAAGTAAAAAAACTAAAAATCGTATCGAGAAACATATAGATCTACCCAACAAGGAAAGTTGACCACTCCTTCTTGCTACACTCTGATTAGTCAAAAAACGAGAAAAAGAAAAAATCAGAGTAAGCTACTCTCTGGATGATGTATTGTTTGATATTGATTTCTATGATGGGATTCCACCCATATTAGAGATCGAATGACCTGATGCTCATACGATATTTACTTGGGTCAAAAAACTCTGACTACACAATCAATCAATCAAAAAACGATGAACAAAAAAACTCTTTCGTCATTATAACAAGAAGATCTAGAGAGATTTCTCTACTGTCTTAATCATTTTTCTCTTAGAAAGTACTTTTCCACCTTTCATAATATTTTCAACAATTTCTAACGTAGGGACAAAATGATTATTACGTTCTATATTTTCCAATAGATTGTTTCCAATACAGTACTTACTACATGTAGCAACAAGGTTTCCACCATTAGCATCTATCAACTCTTGTCCTATTGAGAATTCTTCGTTGGTCTTTGATTCGATGATTACTAAGTTGTCTATAGAACATGAATTCTTCTCTTCTCATGCTGCTCTGAGGTTTTTTACTTTGAGAGCAAAATCAATAGTAATCTTTTCTGGTTTTGTTTTGTGACACAAGGTAACTCTTTGGTATTGTGTGCTCAGTGATGGGAAAATAAACTTACCAATACTTCTATCAAATAGTGATGCATACACATCTTCTATAAAATTGTATCATACCTGGTCCATTACACCATGTTGTTCTTTTTCTATTTCATATCTAAATTTGCGCATGTGACCGTTGTTTTTCTGTTTGAACTCAAAGAAATATAAATCACTGTCAACATAGTGTCTTGTTCTTACTTTGATTCTATCTGGTTTCCTATCGTTATGATCATAATAGAAATCTAGCTCTTTGGTATCCATGTATACATTGTGATATGCAAAGATTGAATTATCTTGAATTTGCAGTACTGCAAACTCATCACGCAATGCTTCAAGTAATTGTGGAAGTGCATGGTAATGCATCAGATACTTCTTCTCTCCCCTATCCATGAGACTAGCCTGTGCATTGAGTTGATTCAATGATATAGCTGAGAAGTTACTAAGATTGAGTGTTGTCATATCTACTTTTTCTCTAACAATGAATAAATAAGATTAGTTACTCAATTAGTATATGCTATTTTTTTTATCTATCAAAAAACTAGAAATAAATCTTCCCTACTCTCTTGACTTTTTTTAAATAATAAAAAAAAATGTGGGATTTTCACCCACATACACCAATCGCAATAAGACTGTTGTATAACATAACTTATGTATTATTAAATTCATAACCTTCTTCCATTCATATATGGATACAAGAAGTTGATTAATAATGGCTCATGATAATGTCCGAACCTAATGGCAATGCCTGATTCTATAGATCCACCAAACTCATTGTGTATGAAGCTACCTCCATAAGCAATTTTGTCAGTCATACTTGCATACATGAGCAAGACTGGTGGAATTACTAAACCCGTACTCCTCTTTACATGAACTAATAACTTTCTCGCATTTCCGTTAAAAGAGTAATCATCTTCGATGCGTAGATTCTTTTTTACAGTAAAGAGAGATTCTTCTGTGAATGATTTTTTCATCAAACCCAAGATATCCTTATGAGATTTAAGTAGTTGATGTGCTTTGTATAAGGTTACCTTTCCAAAAAAACCATCAACACCAGGACATTGAGAGGCCATAAAGCCTAATCCTGCTTTAAGATCTAAATGAACTACGATCTTCTTCTTTTCACATATAGAATTCTTTAAACTCCGACCCAATTCTATCCATTTTTCTTTTCTCATAGATTCTGAGATATCAAAACTTTTAGCCATAGATCCACTATCATAGGAGTCAGAATTTTGGTGATACATAAACCTATAAGCTCCTGCGATCAATTCAGTTGGATGCTCATAATCTCGATTTATTACGATCATATCATCCATGTGCTGATCAGCTTCATCTGTATCTATATCACCTGTTCCTCCTCCAGCTAGTTGGAATTCATACTCTCGTGTCTTACCTAAAACTTTGAATAAGTTAGGGAATGTATTGTTATTAATATTCCCCAACACTATTCTCACATCTTGGCTATGAGTACTTTTGACAGAAGGGTTGAAATCTATGAATGTAGCTACCTCTTTAGATAACGCCTCAAGCTCTAATCCTTCTTCCATCCATGATCTATATTCCTCTAAACTCATCGGTGCATACATAGGTAGTACACCATTTTTAATTAACTTTTGCAACTCTTCTGGCTCTTTCCCAGAATAGTCTATTCTATCAAATTTCATTGTTTGTCTTTTTTTTGATTAGTTATTCACATTGATTGGCAAGTTTATAATACTTTTCATTCAATGTATTTCTTTCTTTCTTTCCTTTATAATCTGGAGTATCAAATACTCCCATCACCGTAAGTTCAGTATTTTTTCCTACCCATAGATCAAGTATCTGAAACAAATTCGTAAGTCGCAGCTTTTTAAACCACTTCCACTTGTTGTTCAGCCGATCTATTAGGTAAAACATTCTTGTATTTCTTGTATCACAATGGACGACAATTATTTTGCTTTGGTAGCTCTGTGCTAGTGAGAGGTATGTTGCCATCCACTCTGAATCTTGAAGCTTTCCCTGCTCATTGTATCTTGCTACTAATCCTGCAGGATACCAAACAATAATTTCCTCATTCTTGTAGGCATCTTTAATCATATCTGATGACACTTTCTTGCCTTGCTCCTCCGTAATATCTACAGGAATAAGGTAAGAGGCAATCTTCTTAGGGAAGATATTTACCAATCTCTTATTAGCCAATATCTTAAAATTGTGTACCCTCAGTAGTAGTGGCATTAGTACATAATCTCTGCCACCTCGGTGATTAGAGACTATAGTTACTGGTCCTTCTGGCAGCTTAAAACCATTCCAGTTGATACGGTAATTGTCCCTGACTAAACGCAGGAAACGTTCATGGATATCGAATATTGTCTCACTTTCTTTTATACTATTGAGAAATCTATTGAGACTTCTATAGCGTAAGGGCAATAAATACAACAACGTATCCAGTAGCCAAATTTTCCATTCAGGAGCATTGGGCATCAAAATTCTTGATGTTAAATATTTTTTTTTCATAAATCTCTCTTGTTCTTTTAATTAGCAATTTGTTTGTTAGTTGATTTTTGTTTTTTATATGAGTACTTGACTCCTAATTTCCTATAACCTTCCATACTGGAGACTGACACCAGTTCTTCAAAATGCAAAAGCATTTACTATTATATTCTCTATCACGGCATCTCTAGAAGAATTTCATAAGACAAATCTATCCTCATCTATGAACTTTAATATTTCTGGGTCTATAGTTTTAGTGTTGATGATAGGATTGATCATTTGATCACGAATATTGATAATTGCAGCAATGGATGATATGATTGCCGATGCTCATTCTGTATGACCTCATTGAGATTTTTGAGCAGTTATAAGTGGTACATTATTTGAAAACACTAGATTGATTCACTTAGTCTCTGCAATATCTCCTAATGGAGTACTTGTTCCATGTGTTTGTATTCCACTGATCTGCTCTAGTGGAGTTTTTGTGTTTGATAACAATGAAGACATTGAATTGTATCACGCAGTACCTGTAGGATCTGGTGCTGTCACCTTAAACTGATCTACTCAATAACCAACTCCTTTCAACTCTGCCAATATTGTTGCTCATCTTTTTTTAGCTGATTCATACTCTTCCAATATAATTGCTCATCATCACTCGGACTTGAGAAATCAATCTCTATCTTCCTGAAATGGAATAGAACCATTTCCTCCTGTAGTCAGTGCCTTAATAGAATTAAATCCGCCAATTCAACTTGGGGATATTGTAGCCTCAGTTCAAAGTGCGACAACAAGATCCATCGATCATGTTGCTATTTTTTCATAGGCTTCTCCTATTGCGCATCATGCCGCAGCACATGCTTCGGAATGAGTCAACGCAGCTCAGTGTATGACTCATAACTCCTTAATTAATCGTTCTGCTTGTGTAGCTATCAATCATTTTGTCATGAAACGAGAGGTATTTTGCGATGCCAATCAAGACAGGTCAGATTCTCTATTTTTTTCAGCAATTTCTGCCTCAGTTTCTGGCCGACCTCCCATTCATGATCACAAGATCACTGCTATTTTTCTTGGATGATAGTGCACATGTCATTTCTCTAAATCTGCACTCCCCCATGCTTCCATTCAGGAGAGATATACAAACATCTGAGCACGAGACATTTTCCTTATTTGTCATAGAGAAACACCTTTTTCTTGTAATATTCTCTTCAAGTCATCTCTTGGACCAACGGGGGCAATTTTATCTGTCATCAACTTTCATGCTGGTGATTTCAGTAAGTTAAATTCAGTTCTTCGCTTATCATCCAAATTGACTGCTCCACTTATTCAATTTTTTAATCACAGTGAAAATTCGTCAGTATTTTTTCCTACTGATGTAATGGCACCTATTCATGTCACGACTACTCTTCTCATGTTTTATCTTTGTTACTAATGATATGAATTTCTATCATACCATTTACTCTTCTTGTGTCAATATCAAAATTTATCCTTTTCATCCTGTGCGAGGCAGTTCACGAGGCAATGGGAAGACTTTCACTTCAGGTATCTCAGCAATTTCTTGAACGCTATCTGCTCGTCCTGGATTCTTTTCTATGTGTTGTTCAAACTCTTTTTCCAACAGCTCAATCACCTCAGGAGGTAATTCTTCTGGCTGAACTTCAATTACAATATCTTTCATGATGACATCATCATCACATTTTTCCTCTGTATGCTCCTCTGTTTCTACAGGTACTTCACAGTAACCATCATCTTCTTGAGCAAGAGAGAATGTCATCGCTCATAAACTCAATAGGCCTACTACTATTCATGTAATACTATACAATCGATATTTCATCATTACTTTCAATAGGATTAAAGCGGTAACCTAAACACTTCTGAGAGGGTGGCAGTAAGTTTTCATAATGAGTTCAAAATTGAATACTCTTGTGGTACTGTCAGTCCATTCTCTTCGGGAAATTGAACATCTTTTTTGGTAATTGGATCTTGAGCAACCCAGGGGTAATAAGGGTTTTGATCTGGATCTCATTGTCGGCCATCCTCATTTATCCAACTCACTCTCATGTGTACATCTCTAGGTTCAGTATAATCTGAATGATTTCTCATTGTACCTACAAAGAACTAAATAAGTGGTTCAGCAAAATCTTCTATTTTTTCTAATACTTCTTTTTGTTCTGTTTGTACTACTTGCTTTGCTTCTTCCAGTGTTCTACAATATCTCTCTCTGGAGATATCACGAAGCTTAGCAATATATTCACGATCTATATCTGCATCTGGAGTGTACGTAGATCTCAATGAAAAAGGATCTTTGACCTGTCATTGGATCATAGTCTTACAATAAAACTCTCTCATGTTAAGGTTGGCAAGATCATAATCTTCTAAGAATGGAGCAAAATGTTGTTTCATGTAACCTGCATCGTCAGAAGATATCCTAAAACTTACCTTAGTCCCTACATTACCAAAAAGAGCATTTGAAATCTCTTGTGGGATCTGCCTGATAAATTGATGAGCAACCGTCAGTCATAATCCATATTTTCTTGCTTCAGAGAGTATCTCGTTGAAAGTCTGTGTAGCAAAGTTTTGAAACTCATCAACATATAGAAAGAACGGTGTTCTCTCTTTCTTTGATAGTCACTGCCTTCCCATTGCTGACTGGTAGATCTTGGTGATAAACATTGCTCCCAAGAATCACATAATATCCTCTTGAAGCTTACCTTTTGGTAGTTTGACCAAAAGAATTTTTTCTGTGTCCATTACCTCTCTGAAATCTAATCTGTTCTCTGGTGAGGCAAAAATATTCTTGAGTATATCAATAGACAGCAACTGTCCTACCTTGTTCAGGATAGGCATAATTGCCTCCGTATTAAATTGTTGTGACCAACCAGCAAACTCATTAGTCCAAAAGTTACGAACTACATCATCATTGATAGCATCAATCATATCATATCTAAAATCTTTGTCCGTCAGTGCACGAATGATATCAAAGAGTGTAGAGTTTGGCTTATCTAACAATGCCAAGAATATCATACGCAAGACATGCTCAAGCTTGGGGTTTCGATTTGCACCAAAAAATTTATGAAAGATATCGATAAATCATTTTGCTAATATTTGTTTAGATTCAGTTTCTTTGACATCCAGTGGGTTGAAACAGAATGGGAACTGCTCATCTGTTGGATCAAACATAACGACATCCTTGAGACGATCCTCAGGGATATGTTGGATAATCTCTTCTATCAAATCACCATGCGGATCTACTACACCAATTCATTTCCCTTTTTTGATATCACTAATCATGAGAGACTGCATAAACTTAGATTTTCCCACTCATGTTTGTCAAACTATATACACATGTCTTAGCCTATCTTCATCATATAAACCGATCGGTACAGTAATTGATCTATAGTCTGTTACTCAGACTACTGTTGTGTTTCTTGGAGTTTCTCCGGCCATTACCTCATTCTTTTTGTTATGAGAATAGTTGTAAGTTGGAACTCCTATTGGTAGAGCAAGCTTTCTAGATTTTACTGTGAGTAGTGAGGTTTCTTTTTTGGGATTTTGTGGGAAATGGAAAAACTGTGCAACCTCTTTTGCTGTCATGAAATATTTTTGGAGACCTCACTTTCCATTTTTGATATCCTTCAACGATGGAAACTTTTTATGGATTTTGAGAGCAAACTGATTGTATGGATAGTTTTTGAATCATTTGAAATTATTATATACTGCCCTTAGTCTTCCTTCTGCAGAATCTTTATTTGCAGATTGTGTTACCATAAATATTCTTACATTGAACAGATTTCACTGCAACTTGTCTTTGTAATACTTTTCACCCTCAACTTTTCGATTCTTCTTAATCTTGGAGTTGAAGAGATACTTGTAAAATTGACCTAGGAGTTGAAATTTAAACAACCAACGTTTGAACTTTGAAGAAACAAAGAAACCAAAACTTTCTGTAACAATAGGCTCTACCTCTACATACAAAGCAAGCTTATCATTGATCACATCGAAACTTTCGAAAGACCTGAAGATGTTGAAAATAAAATCAGTGTCATCATCATCATCTAACATAAAAGGAAAGAATGACTTATTAACTAACTGCAACTCTCCGACTACTGATTTTTTAGGATCAAAATCTCGTGTTTTCTTCGTATCTGGAACAACCTGGAAGTCATTGAATTGGGTATAAAACTGAGATTCAAATGCTGAGTAGGTGCTGTCTTTTGCATGAAATGAGAAAAAGAATTCACCACTGGTGTAGTGTATACCATAAAACATTCTCTTCTGAGACAAGGGATTACTTATGTCATTGAGGAAATTTTCAAAGGAGGTTTTCCCTTTTTGGAAACTATGATATACTTTTATCAGATATGATTTCATAGAGTGAGAATGTCTTACAAATACTATTTTTAGATTGTAGTCAATGGTAGAGACTTTGCAACTTTTTTGATTGTAAAGTGAGAACTATTCCTTACTACAGATAGACTTTGCAATTTATGAAAAAATATGCGTGGTATACCTTGAAAAGATAATCTCAACATAGATCACAGCAAATATGTCTTAACGGAAAGGGATAAACAATTCTTGGGTTTCGCACAAAATCAGTTTTGAGATGTTTTTAAAACATCAATATCTTTTGTCATAGATGAATTTGAACGTGGTAGGATATATAATTTTGCATCTGCTCAGCAATATATAAAAAAATCAAATGATATCTATGAAACTGGCTATGAAATTTTTTGGTGACGTGAAGATATTGTCAATTGAATTCCTTATTCACAAAGATCTAAATTCTCAAATGCATACTTATCTCCTCAAACACCCTGAATACTCATGTGCGCATTTATTGAAAAAAACGCACTGATTCGTTGAGATTTGCTCATACCCGAAAAAAATATACATTTCACTCGACCATGAAATACAATTTTTATCATGACGTTACATGCCCGTTGTATTATTGAAATGATAGATAAGATAAACAATCCACCCCTTTGACCGTGAGATTGGTTTAACAAATGATTCAATAAAGCAAAAGAAACACTCAAAGGCCTTCTCTCACCTCTTCCTGTCAAAGCATATTCTTTTTCAGACAATTCGGCACTAGCTGAAGTATTTGAATCTCACAATAAATCATCGAGTTAGAAGACTAGACTTGTATTCATAGGCTATTTTCCTAGTCTTTCTTTTCATGTTTAATAAAAAAAGTGTCAGAATATGATTAATAAAGTAGAAAGAAGAAATCTACAAGATAGTATCAATGATGAGTTCAAGAATCGAGAAACACAAGATGATAACATGCTAGAACTAGTAAACATCTTTATGAAATACTGATCTCGTGATTATTATGCTGCAAGCAAAAGAGTCTTAGAAGAGTTTCATAACGAGAGTATCACCGATTATAACACTGCTAAAGCATATATAGAAAAGGCAAACAAAGCGTTCGTAACAAATTTTTGAGTTGAGCGATGATATGAAGAGATAGTGAAAACTATTCCCCATAAACAAATAGCCTTCTTTGAAAAGAAACAGCTACCAAAAAGCAAACAAGAACAACTCATTTGTGCTTTTATTGATAGGGCCAAAAACTGATTTAGTAGTACTCTTACTCCTGATCAAGATATTCACATCACCTTCCCAACAAACAATCTTTTCCAAATGGTCTTACATGCTCGTACTATTATCGAATTTCTTGATAGAAAGAACAACCCGGACAAACACCGAAAGGATTGATTTAGAAGAGGTATTGAATCATTCAAGGACTTTGTTTTTGGACTACTCTCTCCACAGTGATCCACAGCATTTACACAAACAACCCAATATTCTCATCAACTAGAAGAGACACTCAAGCATTCTCCTCTCTAGACAAGACTTATCTCATACTCTCCATCTTCTTTGTATATCTTCTATCTGGATGCAACCTAGGAAGTGGGATGTTGTGCTTACGATAAAAATCTAACTCATTTTTCATTATCCTAAAAGGCTCACCTGTCTCATCACAATAGATAGCATGATGTACTATATCTTCAGGCACTTCGGATAGCTGTGTTGATATATTGTTAAGATCGACAACTTTGGATGTCGTAGGTGTAGGCTTTTCGTACTCTGATCGTTTAAATCAACTTTCTGTTGCTGACTCTTTTGTGAGTGGAGAATGCTCTTGCGCTATTGTTTCATTGTAACCGAATGGACTTAATCTAGGATCAAAAAACTCTCACCACTCTCCTGTTTTTTTCATACTTTCAATAATCTGTGGAACAAGCTTTTCATACTCCTCTTTTGTATACTGTTTGTTCAGAATACAATATCTTCTATTGCGCAATCCGATACAAGCAAAACAATCTTCACATGATTGACATAAATCTACATAATAACAATTGGTTGATTTTCGAGTAAAGGTCGAAAAAAGAACTCTATATCAATCGTCAGGCGTAACTCACTCATAGCATCGATCGGGTGATCATGAAATCACAATATCATAAGAATTTTTTACGGCATCTCAGCCAAAGAGAAATTTAGAATCTTCGCATCTATGTGATCCATAAGCATGAGAAATATTTCTACAATGAAATAAATAGTTTCACATACTATTATGGCATTGCAATTGATATGATTCATCTCTCATCTTTTGATCTAGTAATAGTGCTTCAAATCTTCTTTTCTCATCTGATATTTCTTTCATCACTCTTATCTTGATAGCCTCGTATTCTGCTTTTGTATATTGTTTGTTTTGGTAGCAAAATTGCTGATTTGTTAGATTGTAACATGCAATACAATCACTGCATCAAGTCAAATTGAATCATAGCAATGAGTCTCTACATCACTGGCTACGTTCCATATATTGACATGCGAAGAGATTACTTGAAAAATAACATTGATAACAGTGTTGAGATTTGTCTACTGAGATACAGTCAATCAAATCTTTTGATTCAATCACTTCAAAGTGGCAATAGAAGCAGTCTTCAAGATGTCGACTACCAGTACACATATAGCAGTTTTTTCCATATGCAAAATCTTGGCAATACTCGCAGTTTTCACTTCATACTCCATTATCGTTCATGATATTTAACCTTGGGACCTCCATCATAAGATTGCCAAATTGCTCTGAGAAAGATTGATTACAGTCATATACTTGCCCATAATCTCTCGCATCCCATGCATCTGACCATCGAATTTTCTGATCATATACCTTGAAGGGCTTATCTGGACTATAGATTGATATGATATTCTTTTTACTTGCATCACATTGTCTACGGTAGAGTTTTCTCTCATTACGAAATGCTAATTTTTGACATTGACGACAGTCTGGGCAAAGAGTAGGGTTAGGAATATCACCTACATAGCCTCCTATTGTTGGAGAAATTTTCCCGTAGAAATCTCTATCTGCTTGAAGAATATCAAAGTCTTTTTGGCATTTTCTACATTTTTTCTTTTCTACTACTGACATGGGATACTGTTTTATAAAAATTTATTTTCTTAGCTGCATTCTCTTAGCATGTCTTACATCTGGGTGAAACATAGGGAATGAAAGATCATGCTTGCGATAGAACTCTAGTTCCATACTTGTTACTCTAAATGGTTTTTGTGTTTCGGAACAACTTATCACATGATTGATAATAGTATCTGGTATAGCCTGTATATTTCTAGGTAATTTTTTTGCTTCTATCATTCTCTCTACTGTAGGTAGTGGCTTTTCATACTCGGACCACTTGTAACCCAAAGCGACAACTGAGTCTTTATCTTCTGGATAGTCTTCCTGAGCAGTGGTTTCATTGTATCCAAAGGGGCTCAATGATGGATGAAAAAACTCTCACCACTCACCAGCTTGTTTCATGTTTTCAATAATTTGTGGAACAATTTTTTCATACTCTTCTTTTGTGTACTGTTTGTTGAATATACAATATTTTTTGTGACGCAATCATACACAAGCGAACAAATGTGATGAGTTGGTACAATAATAGCAATAATACGAATCGCTGATATTGTTCCGACATAGATATAGAAAGGCAGACCTCATAACATTTCTTCCTGATTCTTGTAGCTCATAGCATAACTGAACATTTTCTCACCATGAATAAAAATCATAGGAATCTTTAACATCAAAAACATCTCTGGCAAATTTGACGTTTTCTATATCTGAGCATGTAGACACATATGAAGAATTTTTAGCATGCGAGACATTCTTTGCCTCTGTTACATCTTCATTTCCAACTAACCTTCAATGTGTCAATTTTTTAAAACCTCTAGGAGTGTAGACGTACCCAGCCTTTGCTTTTTCAAATGCTTCTTTTGAATCATACTGTTTGTTTTCAATACAATACTTTTTGTTAGTAAGATTGTCACAGTTGATACAGAACTGACAATTGTGGCAATTATAACACCACTGCAAGAATGAAGAATCGGTACAGTACTGTACATAACTTGATGACGTACATCTTTCTGAATCAACACACTGGAAACAATCAGTCAAATGCGAACTATAGGAACAATCTATACAGTCTTGAGAGTAGAATATACTTTTGCTATGTAATACGTTTTCACAAAAGGCCCACTCAAAACTCATATAACAGTTTTTTCATGGTCATGAGCTATTGGTATAATCACAATTTTCTTGCTGAGTAAACTCGCTAGTGAGCGGTGCCATGGGAACACGACTCATCAAGTCTCAAAACTGTTCTGTAAATGATACAGTAGGATCATACTCATGCGCATAATCCATAGGATCTCGAGCATCTGATCGCCAGATCTTCTGACTATAGACTTGATATGGCTTATCTGGACTATGTATAGATATGATATTCTTTTTGCTGGCATCACACTTTCTACGATAGAGCTTTCTCTCATTACGAAATGCTAATCTACGACGCTCACGACATGATGGACACAGACGGGGTGCAGGCATTTCTGCTGTGTATGATCCAAACTTAGGTGAAACTTTATCATAGAAGTCTCTATCTTCTTGATGGATATCAAATTCACTTGCGCAATGCGAACACTGTTTTGACTGAACCCTTGTCATGACATTTGTTTCAAATAAACAATCACATCATACCACTTTATCATTCTTTGTCAACATTCATGAAATTTTATGTGTG
Organism: bacterium; assembly: GCA_020631605.1. Lineage (GTDB taxonomy): Bacteria > Patescibacteriota > Gracilibacteria > Absconditabacterales > Absconditicoccaceae > JAHDGZ01. The sequence continues at coordinate 12,067 of JAHDGZ010000016.1, read as the reverse complement.
ATGATTTTATCACAATAATATTGCAATTACATTATCCCTTGTATATAATGTATTTCAATAATTTACTATTAGTTAAAATCATGAACTTTTCTGATTTTTTCACGAAAATATGATTTACCAAACAAGAGGGGGATATTTTTTTGACTCTCTACAAACTTGGATCTGTTCCTGCATCTACTGTTGCCAAGCACACAAGAAAAGAAAGAACATGAGTCTACAAAACACTGCTGGAGATGACAAAAAAATGAGTAGTAAATCAGACAAAAAAGCAATGAGTAACACAATTTCGAATACCTTGACCCCATGTTCTGAGAAGGCATCTTGAAGAAAAACAATCACAACTAGCCTTACTTTCTGACTCTCTAGAAGATGTTGAGCTAGAGCTCGAAAATCATGGAAAACAACGCTATCCTCACTTACCAAAAATATCACTCTATGATGGGATAGATTGAGTTAAATCACTTTTTGGTGATATTTATCAGAATGTCATTGATAATCACTATTTGGTTATTAAATTTTTTGCATCAAACACATTTGAATCTCAAACTGTCGTTCACACGACACTCAAAGAATACTATCAGAACATCTTTCAAAAACTTAAAAAAGAAAAAGTAACAATAGATACCTATCTAGGTAATGGCGTCTTGATCATGGAACAAGTTTCCAGAACCACCAACATAGATAATCTTAGCGATTTGCCTGCATGAAACTCTGCAGTGAATATTTTTGTTGTATGAAAGACTATCTATCTGGTTATTTTCAAAGATATTCCATTTGGCATCAAAATTGATAGTGAGGAGGTTGCCAACACCATGCACTTTCTCTTTGAGAAACTTCATATTAGCTAAAGACTGCCCAACTAGGACTCATCTGCCAGATTGATAACGCTATCCCAGATACTCATTTGCTGTATCTGCTTGCTGTGAGTAATGACATACAATTTCACTTCGTGTTGGCGGACAAAATCCTCGATCATGTTAGCCACCTTTCACACTGTCTCGTCATCCAAATTATTGATAGTCTCATCCAAAAACAATGATCATGATCTTGTGTAAGAGACAATCGCAAGAATTCGCACCAATTTCAGTATTACTTTTTGTCATCATGAAAGACTATTGATAGATCTCTCTCATTTTTCATCAATCACTTTCACTTCTAACTCCAACTTATCCGAAGCACTCTTTACGAGCTCAAAGTGGATCGTGTACTCTACCACCTGAGCTAGATAAGCGTTGATGATATCAAAGAGCACAGGAAGTGTATCCTCTAAAACGACATACATCAACTCCTTGCTAAAAATGTGGTAGAGATTTTTTATTCTTGTCTCATCTACTTTCAACTGTTTGATCTTTTGTTGCTTGCTTGCTGACTCTGTTACTAGCTCTTTGATACGTTTGGTAACATCTATCATTCCTTCAAGATTTTCAACATAGATTTTTTTCTTAACAATCCCGCTTTCAGTTATCATCTGCGCAGTTTTGTCTATCTCTTTTTTGAGAGTTGTGCTCTCATTTTCTTTTTGAGATAGTTGTTTTCCTAATTCCTGGGAACGAGTCTCTTGTGCCACCAACTCTTTTTCTTTTTTTGCTCTCAATTCCTGTTGTTTTTGTGCAACTGATAAACCTTGTTGTAGCACTTTTATCTTATCATCAAGCTCTTTATCTTCTTCTACTGCTACTCACACCTCTTTCCATTGTATGATAGCCAGCGTCTCTTTGATTAACTTAATTCCATCCTGCACCTCTTGCGTCTTTTCGCCAGATGTTGTTTGTATCTGTTTTGTAACTTGAGCAAACTTCACTACAAGCTCCTCTTGCTTCTGCTTATATTCTTGCACACCAAATGAATCTTGTAATGACTTCTTTTGCTCTTCAAGCAGATCAAGTTGTTGGGTGAATTTTTTTAGTGAGGCACTTGCAATTTGCTCTATAAACGGACAATCTGCATTGATCTTGCTACAAGGAAAACGCTTTGCTGCGACCAAATCTTTTTTCATCGCATTGATGCGTTGCTGTATATCTTGCAACTGTTTGTCATGCCTTTCTTTTTTTTCTTGGAGAGCATGACGTTGTTGCGTAATGGACTCGCGTTGTTCTTTGAGTAGCGTGCCTTGTTTTTCTATATGTTCTACACTAGCACGCAAGACCTTTCCACCATTTAACAACTCTGTCACGATTTGATTAAGGTAACTGATAGACCGCTCCTCTTTTTCATCTATCAGATTTTCCTCTAGGAATGTACGAGGGATTTTTTGTATCTGAGCTATGATTTTTTTTCTATCAAATCTATCCATTATCTTTTTCTGTTTGCCCAAGAGGTCTTCAATCTCTTTGGTCACTGATGTTTCTTTATTATCGCTCTGCGCTACACTTCATAACTTAGTCTCTTGAATTTTTTTAATAAGGATCTCATGCTCTCATTTCAATTGTGTGATCTCTCTTTGAATCTTTTCGTGCTGTTGCTGTATATGTAGCAGCTTGGTTTTTTCAGTCTCTAATACGTGAATTTTCTTGTTCATTTCTTCTCTATCCACTGATAGCTCTTCTTCTCCCAATACTGTTGGATCAAAAGCATCACTCCCCCACTTATCTTCAGCTGCAGACTGAATAATCAACAATTCCTCTAGCCAACCGATTTGCTTTGTTTCCCTATTCTTGGTATATAAGTCCAATAATTTTCTGATCAGCCTTTGTAATAATGCATCACTCTCATCTGAATCTTGCATCACATGAATACGAGCCTGTATTTCTCTTCTTTTTTCTGCAATCTTATCTTTCGCGCTATCTATTGAGAGTAGATTGAAGATATTTTTGAAAACGGTTATCCTATCTGCCGGTGTCATGGCAAAAAAGTTATTGCTATCTTGGATGAGAAATTGTGTTGTAGTCACTACTTCTCTTGGTGGGATGAGGTCAGCAATCGTATTCTGTAACTCCGTATCTGACTTAAATACTATTTCATCTACTACAATCTTTTTTGAATCTATGAGTGGTTGGATCAGATCTTTTTTGTAAAGAACTTTTTCTGCATCGAACAAAGAATCTTCTTGAATTTCTAGACGGAACAATCTGCTTGTTACTTTATCTTTTGATTTTCCATGCTTGAGTTTACGTACTGTCATATACGTCTCTCCTCAAACAGAAAATAGGGCTTTTATCTCTCCGTCAGTTGATGTTTTATTCAGTAGAGGCCTAGCTGAGTATTTGTATAAACCAAAGATTGGTCAGTCAAAAAACAGAAAACTTTTACCAGAACCTATAGGCGCTTTGATCAAAAATTTTCCCGAATGAAAAACAACTGTACGAGTATCCGTAAAGGGTCAAATATTGTTATATACAATCGCTATAAGCTGCATAGATCATCTGTACGATAAATGTAGTGTAGCTATATATTTTATTGTTCTGATTGACAGAGATAACTTATGGATTTGGTAGATGCTCATTATCAGTTGTAAGAACTATCAACACTCATACACTCTCTCTAGAAAGAAGAGAACTCAATCCCAGTAGTTTGTTTTCCCCGCATCATCTATTTTATGTTTACAAAAAAATATGCAATTTCGTGAATGTTGACTCAAAAAGTGATTGGTAAGATCACTTGATGCAATCGGCTATGCTGAAGCAACTCCCATTCAATCCAAAGTACTTAAATTAGCCCTAAAATGACATAATATAGTAGGACAATCACAGACTGGTACGTGAAAGACTGCAGCATTTCTGCTACCTGTCTTGAATCAGATAAATACCAATGATAAGTCTCTCCAAGCATTGATTATAGCACCAACAAGAGAACTTGCTGTACAGATCGGTGATGAGATCAAAAAACTCACCTCCTTCTACTGAGTAACCTATGCGTGTCTCTATGGCTGAGCAAGTCCCAATGTGCAAAAGAAAAACCTCAAAAAGAGACCTGCAATAGTGGTGGCAACTCCTGGGAGACTTATGGATTTCATCAATCAACAAGTCATAGATATTAGAACAGTTCGTTATTTCATCCTGGATGAAGTTGATAGAATGTTGGATATGTGATTTGTGCGTGATATCACTAAGATTTGGAAAAAATTAAAACAGGTGAAACAGACCTTCACTTTTTCTGCAACTATGAATGAGGACATGAAAGCAGTGATTCAGAATCATATCGCAGACTACAAGTTTATCAAAATCGGAGAAGAAGTGACAGTAGACAAGATTGATCACACCATTATGCTCATCCCTCATGAACATAAACTCTATAATGTGATCAAACTATTGAGAGATCATAAATGAATTAAAACCATCATATTCACTCATACCAAAAGAAATACTGATACCCTCCACAAGATACTGCAATGAGAATGATTCAAAGCTGGAATGCTCAATGGTGACATGTCTCAAGGAAAAAGACAATGAACACTTAATGAGTTCAGACAAGGAAAAATACAAACACTGGTCACTACTGATGTTGCTGCCAGATGACTCAACATGGACAATGTATGACTAGTGATTAATTTCGAAGTCCCTATAGACCCAAAGAGTTATATACATAGGATTGGGAGAACGTGAAGAGCAGGCGCTAGCTGAAAGGCCCTTATGCTTGTTTCACACCCAGAACAAGCCCTTCTGAAAGAAATTGAGAAAATCCATAACATTAGAATCAAAGAAGCTGACTATGAAATAGTTCATGATGAACATGCTGAATTTGCTAATATTCGTCTTAACAGATCTACAGACAAACCTGGTGGTAACAGAAACAATCAAAGAAAATGATGATGAGGCTGAAGATGAAAAGGAAAATGAGGAACAAGAAGATCATGAAAATATCAAGCGAAATGAGGCAGATCTAAGCAGGGAAATCGTTGAAATGCTAAAAAGAAAAAAAGATCTAATGCAGACTCATCTCGCAGTAACTGATCTAGATCATGAGATAGAAGAAGTCAAAAGAGAAGGTAAACACATTCAGAAATAATATTTATTGACTTTCCTCTTTTTTCTTTCATAATAAAACCTCAAAAAAAGATAAAAAAAGAAAAGACTATGGAATGGAACTATTTAACACTATCACTAACGGAAGTCGGTCTCAAGGTAGTAACTTACGAAGACGATCCCAGCGAAGGCTATATCGTACCTGAAGATTGGTTACAATCTTATATGACAAGAAATCTACTTGGCTTGGACAAAAAAGATGAAAAAGAGTTACCTATTGGACTTATTGCTTATGGTTTTCTCTCTACAACAATTCTTGCTGAAAACATTCATGACTTACTAAAAACAACTCTAGAGAACTCTCACCCAAACGAGAGGCTCAAAGAGATTTTTGGCATAGCATGGATCTTCAAAAAGAATGACCTGTATGAAGAGATTATTGATCAACTAACTATAGCATCACAAGCTTGGGACTCAGATATCACCGAAGCACTGAGAACATTTATCCACGCAACAAACGACATGGATAAAAGTGATGAAGAGGAGTAAATCTACCTTCTTTGTTCTCACAACAATGTATTTTTTAACTATTTATATAATTTCACAACACAATTTAATCGACGACAATGAAAAAATTACGTCCAGAAGAAGTTGGCTTGATCATTAATGGTAACCAACTCAAAAGAACTTCAGAGCTTAAAGGCTTACAAGCAGCAGAAAATGGCAATGCAGATATTGGTTTCAATGTTGGATTGTTAGCTCATGCACTTGCGAGTAAACACTTAAGCAAAGAACACTTTTATGAGTCTATAGCAGACAAAGTAGAACGAACAGATATTCATGAAGAATTTTTCGGAGTTCTATGGATGATGTGTTTCAATACGAACAGAGACGCTTTACTACAGTATGCACAGGAAACTGCCAAGGAAACAAAGGATGACAAAATCATCGAATTTGTTGATAGGGTATTCAAAGCAGCTACCGATGGTCCTCCAGAACCAAAAAAAGATTAACATATTGTTGATCAACAATACTGGAAAAAGCTTAACTATCTTATGCGGGTAGTTAAGCTTTTAACTTTATAAAAAAACTATGTAATTTTCTTCTCAATATGTTGCAATACTCATTTAGCTCACTGTCTTTTGAGGCTAGAGGTAATCAGAAAGATAGGTTCAGCAATATCATATTCACTAAGGAATTTTTTGATTGCTTTGATATTTCTGCTCACTTCTTTCATAGGCGCTTTGTCAGTCTTGGTAATCACAATAGTAAAAGCAACCCCTGACTCAGCAAGTGCTTGTAGCATAATTAGATCTACTTTTTGTGGAGGGAGATGCCCGTTTAACAAGATTAAGATATCTTTGATTTGTTTTTTTTCCATAAGATAATCCTGCATTGTATCCATCCACTCAGCCCTCGTATCTTTTCCTTTTTTTGCATATCAGTAACCCGGGAAATCAACCAACATTCGATTTTCATTGATGAGAAAAAAGTTTATCAACTGAGTTTTTCATGGCACCTTAGATGCTTTTGCTAACTCTTTACGTCAAGTTAGATAGTTTATGAGTGTTGATTTACCCACATTAGATCTACCAATAATTGCTATTTCTGGCACCAGCATTTCTGGACTATGAGATCTATTTGCAGCACTTTTTAGAAAACGAGAGGATGTAACTTCCATCTATAGATTGTCTTGGTATAAATTAGTATAAATCATAGTAGTCATTTTTACTCATCAATCTAGTGATTTCTTCCGTTTGTATTTGAAGAGATTATCTATAGCATCTTGCTTACGAGAATTTATTAGACTAGTATTATTTCAATGAACGTATCAGACAACAAAACAATCCTTCGTTTCGATGGAGCATCATTTGGATATGATGATGGAAAAAAAGTAATCTTAGATGACACAAGTTTCAGTGTTCGTGAAAACACAAAGATCACTGTTATGGGTCAAAACTGAGCATGAAAATCAACCATATTCAAACTCATTATGGGTGAATTATCGCTTCAACAATGAAAAATCAATGTATGAGATGATATCAAAGTAGCTATTGCTAGACAGGTAATACCAAGAGACAAGATGGAACTAACTGTCAAAGAGCGGTATGAAGAAACTCTTGATGATAAAGACTATGCTTTTGATAAGAAGATCACAGATACACTTGCAGAAATTAATTTTTCTGCACCACTTGATAAACAGCTTAAAGATTTCTCATGAGGTCAACAAGCTAGATTATTATTAGGTTATGCACTTATTCAGAAACCAGATATCCTTCTGATGGATGAACCTACTAACAACTTGGATACTGCTGGAATTGGAGATCTCATAAGCTTTTTGATGATGTATGAAAAAACTGTTATCGTGATATCGCATGATGCTGATTTTTTGAATATGTTTACTGACTGAGTACTGTACCTAAACGTTATGAAACACCAAGTAGAGCAATACTGGTGAGATTACTATATGGTTCAAGACCAAATAGTAGCTCAAGTAGAAAAAGAAGAAAGGCAAAATGCACGTGCTGTAAAGCAAATTGCAACTGCAAAAGATAAGATTAACCAGTTTGCCATGAAATGAGGTAAGATGCGTAAGCTCGCCAAAAAAATGAGAGGCCAGGTAGAAGAAGCTGAAGAGAATCTAGTGGAAGTCAGAAGGGATGATAGAACTATTAGAAAATTTCATATAGAATTTGAAAACTATGTATGACCTATCGTATCAATCAATGCTATCACTCTCATGAATTCTGAGCACAAAGTAATTGATGCTCCACTCGATCTTGTGATTAAGAAAAAAGAAAGATACATACTAGAATGACCAAATGGAATTTGAAAAACTACCCTTCTCAAAAGACTCGTGCATGAAAATGATGATGGCGCAAAAATACACGAAGATGTAAGAGTATGATACTATAGTCAAGATTTTGCTGCATTGGATATGAATATGGTTGTATGGGACGCTCTACATGAGGTGTCAAATGAACTTACTGATCAAGAAGTTTATAAAGTAGCTGCAGGTTTTTTGCTTACAGGACAATTACTCAAAAACACTATCGGATACCTTAGCGAATGACAGAAAGGACTCCTCTGCTATGCTCGTTTTGTTCTACAAAAACCACATCTACTTATCATGGATGAACCAACCAATCATATCAATTTCCGTCACCTGCCCATCATAGCAGAATGCCTGAACAATTATGAATGAGCGCTTATCATGGTTAGTCATGATCAAGAATTTGTCAGACAAATGAATAGACTACAAATTATCAATCTTGGTAGATTGATTGATTAAGATCAAGCACGATTTCTTAGCAGATAACAACATTATCAATCTACGACAGTTGAGAAAACGAATCATGGAAGCTCTATCGTACGTCTTGCTTCTAGTCACACACTTACTCATCTGAATGTTGCAAATGACTTAGCTCCAATTTGTGTTAGCGCTAAATCATTTGTAGATGAAACGCAAAATTGCACATCAGACGTACTTGATGATGATGTCGGATTAAAGACAACAAAATGATAGAGTCATGGTCACACATCATCTGCATAAGTAGGGAAACTATTTCTAGTTATTGTTTGTGACGCATACGGTCAATAGGCAACTCGAGAAAATGAAGAATCTTCAGGGATGTCCCATTGTCATTCTGTGTTTTTTACTAGTTTCACTATTCCAAAACCTAGTTCTTGACTAGAATTTCCATTGGGCACTTCAATATCTACTGAGAATGATTGCTCAAAAAGATCTTGGTACTCAACATCTTCTTGAAAGACATTAGAGACAGCATCCTCTACAAACAAAGGGAAACCAATAGCGTCACCTCATGCAATCTCATAATATGATTTTTCATCGCAATCCTCTGCATCAAACTGCCTTGAGAGCAAGTTTCATTGAGCAGTGATTGATGCGTTTACTGCACACAAAGTTGCTCACCACTCTCTCCCTTTATTACCTGCTAAACATGGGTAGTAAGATGACAAATCATCACCATCATCCTGATATCAAACTCCACGTTGTTGTATTTTTGATAGTTGTAACTCTAGTCATCACTCAGCTAGATAATAAGCCTTATTGTATGCAAAAAAATTATTTGAAAATGTTAGCATATTGCGTACGTATCACATCACCAATAGTCAAATTACTGCAGCAGTTAGCAGCATAAAGATAACAAGAATGGTAATGTTTCATGAAGGTTTTTTATGTGACATTAGAGCACATGTAGGATAAAGTAGGTCATTACAACGACAGTACGTCCGTTGTTTTGTGATATTCATGCATGATAGCTTTTGCGTTCGTAGCTCGTCATCCACCATAGAGTCTATGGTACATACGACCAAATAGCCAAAATCATGGATACTGCAATAGTGTATACGCTTGTTCTTGGTCTGCAACTATTCCTGAATAAAGGAGTTGCTGATTGCTAATATATGGTGTTATTTTGAACGCTACATGAGAAAGGCGAACCAATTTGGGTGAAGGCATTGCTGTTGCCTCACTTCAATCTTGCTCTATTACTAACTGACAGGGAGTTTCCTTTTCTCTTAGTGAAAGTATATGTTCCTCTGTTTCAATATCACTTCCATAACAGTTTCATTCTGTTTGAATTGATGCTTGTTCACCATCTTCACTTACTAAGTGTAATATATCTACCATCCCTTGTGAGTCTAACAAGGCACCAGCATCATACTGATCATAATCAACAGTATAGCGATCTGCCAATGATTGCATTGCCTGATTGAGATAGAGAAGCTCCTGTTGCACTGCCTTTTCGTTCTCTACTCTCACAGAAATATCTATCATCGTTCTATACGAGCGAAAGAGAATAGTAATCAGCAGTCAGACAATCACTATAGCTATGAGAATTTCTATCAGTGTAAAGGCGCGTTTCATATCGGATTACTCTATGTATGATAAAAATACTATTCAAATATTTTCCCTAGCAGTGATTCCATCACAATTTGTCCTGTATAACTTCATTTTTGTATCAATACAACACTCTCAACCCCCAATATATATTCTTCAGATCCAGACTGTACTCAGTCAATACCTGATGCTATCGGGAAGAGACGAACATATCTTGCGAAATTTGTTTCTTCTCCAGTAGGGTCATGATCAAACCATGTTAGTTGTGTATCATTTCACTGCAGTACTCCTTTGTGAGAAAATAGTTGAAAGTTTCAAAAATTAGCTTCAAAACTTCCACCATCCTGCATAGAGTCAATAAGCAGATACGGATTGGTGTCACCTAAGTCACCATGTTGCATAGCAACACGTAAGACATTATTTCATTCAAAAAAATTCTTTGGGCAGTCATCTACTAATACTCATCACTGGAGATTTGCAATCTCAGCACAATCTCGTGGCAATCACTTGAGTATGTTTGTATTTCTTATGGAATGAGTAATTTCCATTCATTGAGAAGCTAACATAGTTGCTTGGGTTTGTAGAGCAACCTTGTCTACCGTTACCATGGTTTTAATAATAAGTTGTAGCACGGCCAATATTCCTACGGCAAATACTAAGATAGCTATCAATACCTCAATCAAAGAGAGTCATTGGTAGCTGAGAACTGATTTTTTTGTCATCATATAACATTTGAACTAATTGATTTATTCACACCAACCTGAGTCTCCTATAAACTGATGTCGTTTACATGTTGATGTATGTAACTCATAGCAAAACTCTTTATTTGATAGGCCTGGAGCAAGAATCTTCATACGTGCTGATGATCATGTTCCTTGTCATTGTATGTAACATCATAGAGTATAAGGTCTCAAATTCAAGATAAGGGATGACGGCTCAACTTCACTGATAGTAAGACGTTCATACACATTCTCCTGACTTGCCACCTCTTCACCGTCTGCGTTGATAAATCTATACAAAACAGTACTTCATTCTTGTATTTCAACCTCTAGTATATCATATGCCTGGTCTCATTGGATATAACGAGATCATAATGTATGTCATAAAGCTATGTGGTAGTCCGTGAGCAAATTATCTCTTTCTTGTTTGAATGATGTATCATTGACAAAATTTCCTCCAAAGCGAAAAGTAACCACCATCATCAATGCGATAATCACTAACACTATAAGCATCTCTACAAGGGTAAATGCTCTTTGCATGAACGTTGTATTGTTACACCTAAAGTTTTGCCTGGCATTACTGCCACAGCGTTTTTCTTCCACCACTTCAAATTTCGAACAGCATCTTTTGTGAAGATTGCTTTTGTAACATCTTCCTGTTGTGGTTCACATAATATATAGACTTTCCCATCTATCACAACGTAATTTATTTCTCCTTTGTTTGGTACCAATGATGCCGTTTTATGTGTATATTTGAAACCAACTATAGCGTGCTTATTGCCGCGGAAATGACTTAGCCGCTTACCCTCTACTGCAACATAAATTGCATCAAAACCACTACGGTTTAGTAACAATGCATTGGTTGTTGCAAATTCAGAGCAATCGCCTATTCCTTCACAGACAAAAGACTCAATAAAATTACCTGGATAGGTTGCTTCCAATGGGATTTCTCACTTACTCTCCATAGGATGGATTTTTGATCCAGTATATGCAAAAATATCGTAGAGACATTTGCTCTTGTTCATTGCTTGATATTTTTCTGGACAACATTCTTTGAGTTCTTCTAGTTGGTTTTGCCAAGATTTCCATTCAGAAGATTCTTTCTCAGGAGCAATTTTATTGCATGAAAAAAGTGCACAAATGAGCAATGCATAAAGTGCTGTTTTTGTGCCTGTAGAACTGACTCACTTAGAGAGAGATAATCATTTTCTCATTCTTTTCGATATAGACAAATATCCCTGTCATAGACAGTTTGATCAAGAATTATCTGATTTTTGTTTTTATAACGCTGGCAAAGTATCTAATACTGTACCTATAATACCAAATACTGAAAGGGCAATTAGTGCAATTATTCATCCAACTACGACTATTAGCACTGGCTCTATCACTTTAGAGACATTATTTATGAGATTACGAAGCTCTTCTTCGTACATTTCTACAATGTTGTCTAACGACTCTTTGAGTGTAGCTGTTTCCTCTCCCACCTTCAATAAGACTAGTACATCTGAAGGGATAAGATCATCATAGTCTTTCATACGTTCAAAAATTGATTCACCTTTGTCCAATCAAGCCAGTATATCATC